>CALPZT020000233.1 GCA_943328365.2 Bifidobacterium breve
AGCCCGCATCGGACAGCTGCTTGGCGATCGTGTTCTCCCACTGCGTCAGCCCATCGGGGCCGCCTGTGACCGGAACCGTCTGCGTGCCGGAACGGATCGCATGCCGCCCGGTCAGCACCGCCGAACGGCTCGGCGTGCACTGCGCCTCGACATTGAAGTTCAACAGCCGCAGGCCCTCGGCGGCCAGCCCGTCGATCCGCGGCGTCGCTGCCCCCCGCAGCACCCCGCCGCCGTAGCAGCCGAGCTCACCCCAGCCGAAGTTGTCCCACAGGAAAAAGACGATGTTGGGCTTCTTCTCACTCATCCGATTACTCCCAATCGCGCTATCAGCGCATTCATCCGATGCACGCTGAGGTCAATGGCGTCATCTCTACGGCCTCTGTATAGCAGTGGCCGAGCACCAGGTCCGGATTTGCGCTGGAATTCCAGCGTTGACCCGTTCGCGCCCGACGAGGGCTGCTCGGCATGCCGATGATCTGCCTACCGCACGCGATGCGGAACAGGAGTCCGACACCGATCAGTGCCGCCCGATCCGCTACCTACCGTCTATTCGACGTATCCGGCCCGCCCGGAGGACGAGCGCATGTGCCACGCATCAGTGATGAGCTCCTCTAGTCTGGCGCGATCGACCTGCTCGAGTCGCACCATCACGAGGGGCACGTGCGCATAACCGTCAGCAGTGAAGAAGAGGTCTGGCTCGCCTTGCAGCAATGCCTGCTTCTCGGCTTCGTCCCCGACGAAGATCACGGCGACGTCGGTGCGAATGTTTCGCGGACGACCTGGGGAGCGTTCGGGATACGACCAGGCGAAGCCGTGCCCCTCTACCCTGAAATCGAATCCATCACTCGGGATCTCCACAACCCCCGTAAGCGACAGGGCGATGGCGCGAACATCTTCGGCGTCAGACAACGCGATTCCTCCCTCTCTCCCTCGATCCCAAGGGAAACCGAGGCTACCCTTTGCCGGGGCAGGCCTTCGGAACGACGCAGACGACACTCGATGACCAACCGAGACATCAAGCATCTCAGCCGGTGTTGCGCGCCCCAGTCGCCTTATCAGGCTCTTCCATCCTGGATCCGCATCCAAGGCGCCAAAGAACCGGGCAACTTCTTCGACGCGGCCCATCTCAACCCCAAGGCTCCGCTCATCACGGGGGTCGTCTGCGGCGTGCGCGTCGGGAACGTTGAGGACCCGCTGATGCAGCAGATTCGCTGGCTCGACACGCTTGTCGACGAGCTCGCGAAGGGCCGACCAATGTCAAAGGTGCTTCGAACCTGACAAGCTCCGGCCGCACGCCAACGCGCTGCGGCTTTGGTCATCAGCTAGCGGCTGCCGCGGTAGCACCCTGCCGTGTAGGGATAGTCCTCGGTCGCGACGTAGTGGTACATCGAGACAGACTCGCCATCGAGAATGATGGTCGACACCTTGCCGTGGCACACGTCAAGGTCGGCGGTCTTGAGCATCACGCCGTTCTCCCACGGCCCGGTGATCGGGAATCCGTCGAGCATGAAGCCCCAGACCGGGCTGTTCACCGTCGCTGATCCGCCACCGACGCATGTCGACATCGTGTGAAAGTGGTACTGGCCAGATCGCTCAGGATGCCCCCAGCACTTGTCGAGGGTCTCGTGGGCTGCGGCATCGCGGCCTCCGCCATCGAGGGCGTTGTAGATCGCTACCCCGTTCGTGGTGTAGCCGATGGCGCCGCCGTCAAGGCACGATGGGGATGAGGCAACCCGGGGCAATGCCGGCACTGACACGTTGAGCGAGTAGCCCTGAATCGAGTTGGGGTTTCGGTCGTACTTGTAGGCCTCGGAGGACGAGCTGACCGGGAACTCGCCGGCGAGGCTCGTCGCCGGCAGCCCATTGCCGCTGATGACCCGTCGCCCGCCTGAGACCGAGCCGCTCACTGACCCGTTGAGATTGCGTGCGCCATCAACCTTCACCTTCTGCCCCGGATACCAGCGCGATCCCACGATCCAGGGGCCGACGACGCTGGCCCCGCCCATGCCGTTCATGGCACGGCAGAGGAATATCGAGCCGACAGTCGCCTTCGAGGTCGAGACCTGCGAACCGACCGGTTGCGAGCCGCTCGTGAAGAGGGCATTGCTCGAGGTCGGCGTCCACGCGCCATAACCCTTTGCATTCGTGAATCCCGACGACCCGACGCCAGTCGCGCTCCCCGCGGCCGATGCCTGCGGTGATGCGGAGGGAGCGGATCCGGAGGTGTCTACGGTGACGGCCCAGACCAGTTTGCCCTTCTTCTTCACGCACACGAAGCCGCCCGGCAAGCGTTCACCCTTGGTCTTGCATGTCGTTCCGGGCTTCGGCGGCCCCGGCACACCCTGGCTCGCCGTCTGAACACCGAGGGTGAGCATCGCGATCAATGCGATGGCGACCGTGGCCATGAGCGCGAGTCGACCCGGATGTGTGCCTGGAGTCTTCATGAGGTCCTCCTCTGCCGCATTCAGTGGTGCAGCCGGAAATCTACCGCCCCGCCACTTCACATGGCGACGTCACCGCGGTCGTCGACAAGCAGCCCCTGGGGCACGACACTGAATCGGTAGGCGAGATCGCTGCCCGGTTCGCGGGTGAGCACCCAGATGAGGTCGAACCGCTCCTCGGGCCAGCGCTCCGGCACATCGCTCGCATTCACGAGCGCGAACTCCCTCACGAGCGTTGCGATCGTTCCGTGATGCCAGACGATGAGGGTGGATTCAGGCTTGGAGAGAACCTCTGCTGCCACCTCCTTCTCCTCGCCGTGCGAGTGGCCGTCCTCGAGGGGCGTGCCGAGACGGTCGGCCGTGGGTCGAGCGGTGTCGACCTCACGACGGCTCTTCGCCTCATCGGAGGCCTCGGTCGCCATGACCCGGCTGGGCCGCACGACGCCCGGGTGCGCCCCCGATGGCGCGTGGGCAAAGAGAGCCGCGAGGGCACCGGCTCTCGTCCACCCGCGCACCGACAGGCCATGTGGGTCGTGCTCACCATGCACATTCACTCCGTGTGGCGGCCCATCGTCAGCCGGCTTCTCGCCGTGTCGAATGAACATGACGACCGGCGGTGCGCTTCCAGGGCTGCTCATGGCACGACGGTATATGGCTGGAACCTGCCGGCGTCTGCTGGCCTCACTGCCCAGCGCCGACACACGCATGACGTCGTCGCGACTAGCGTTGAGCAGTGGACCTCCCCGATCTCGGCTGGCTTCCGTGGCGGCAAGCGGTCGCCATCGCCGTCCTGCTGGCCATCGGCTGGCTCGTACTCGAGGTGGCTCGACGCCGCTCAGCCACCGAGCCAGCGTGGTTGGCGTCGACAGCCATGGTCACCCGTGAGCTCGCCCTCATCCTCGCCTTGTATGCGGCCTGGCAGATCGTCGGCTCGTTCGCACCGGAGGGACTCGAGCAGGCCGACGCCGCCGGCCTGTGGCTCGCCGACCTCGAGCAGTCGCTGGGCTGGCCGAGCGAGGCGGGGATCCAGCAGGCGGTCATTGCCAACGAGACGGTCATTCAGCTTGCCGATGCGTACTACTCGAGCCTGCACATCCCGGTGTTCGTCGTCGTGCTCGTGTGGGTGCTGTTCATGCGCCGCGAAAGCTGGGCATTCACCCGAACGACCGTTGCCTTGACGATGGCCATGTGCCTGCTCATTCAGCTCAAGCCCGTCGCGCCACCGCGCCTGCTCCCGAGCCTCGGCATTGTCGACACCGCCCTCGTCAATGGCCGCTCGGTCTACGCACTGGTGCCGGGCGCCAACGAATACGCTGCGATGCCGTCCGTCCACATCGCCTGGGCTTCCATCGTCGCGATGGTGCTCATCCTCGTCCTGCGGAGTCCGTGGCGGTGGCTGGCTCTCGCCTATCCGGCCGCGACCCTCTGGGTCGTCATCGTCACCGGCAATCACTTCATCATCGATGGCGTCGTGGCCGTCATCATTCTCGCAGTCGCGGCCGGCATCACCTTGCTCATCCCCTCGCAGCGTCCGCCCGTGAAGCAGCGCGCGGCTACGCGAACGCGACCACCCGATTTCGTCCAGTCCTCTTAGCCTCGTACATCGCCTCATCCGCGTGGGCAAGGAGCTCGCCGATGCTCTCTCCGGGATGCAGAAGCGTGACGCCGATGCTCATCGTCGCGACGAGATGCTCATCATCGAATTCCATTGCGGCCGCCGCAGACTGGCGGAT
>CALPZT020000234.1 GCA_943328365.2 Bifidobacterium breve
GGCGGCATCCGACTCGTGGGCATCGACTCCGTCGACACCGGTCGCATCGAGCATCGCGGCAGCTCCGCCTGCGTGGTCGGGGTGCGCGTGGGTGAGGATGATTCGGGTGACATCGCTCGGGTTCTTGCCGATCTCGGCGAGTCCGGCGACGATTCGAGCGGGTGCGCGCTTCAGACCGCAGTCGACGAGCGTGACCGATCCGTCGTCATCGGTGAAGGCGAATGAGTTGATGAAGTCGCCGAGCGTCGGGATGCGGATGACGCCGGATGCCAGCGAGACGGCAGGGTTCCCCATGACCCGAGCCTACGAGGTCCTAGGGTCGGACTGTGGAAATCTACGACTCGGTCCTGGACCTCATCGGCAATACCCCGCTCGTGCGGCTCCATGCGGTGACGAAGGGGGTGGTCTCAGACCCGGGGCCGCTCGTGCTCGCGAAGGTCGAGTACTTCAATCCGGGCGGTTCGGTGAAGGATCGAATCGCCGCGCGGATGATCGACGCCGCCGAGGCTGATGGCTCGCTCAAGCCGGGAGGCACGATCGTCGAGCCTACGAGTGGCAACACCGGCGTTGGGCTAGCGCTCGTCGCCCAGCAGCGCGGCTACCACTGCATCTTCGTGTGCCCCGACAAGGTGAGCGAGGACAAGCGAAACGTCCTCAAGGCCTATGGCGCCGAGGTTGTCGTCTGCCCGACGGCCGTCGACCCCGAGGACCCACGCTCCTACTACTCGGTGAGCGACCGGCTCTCGCGGGAGACCCCGAATGCCTGGAAGCCGGACCAGTACTCGAACCAGAACAACCCTCGCTCGCACTACGAGACCACCGGCCCGGAGATCTGGAAGCAGACCGATGGCCGTGTCACGCACTTCATCGCCGGCGTTGGCACCGGCGGGACGATTTCGGGCACCGGGCGCTACCTCAAGGAGATGAGCAACGGCGCCGTTCGCGTCATCGGTGCTGACCCGGAGGGGTCGGTCTACTCCGGCGGCACCGGTCGCCCGTACCTCGTCGAAGGCGTCGGCGAGGACTTCTGGCCCACCGCCTACGACCAGACCGTGTGCGACGAGATCATCGCGGTGTCCGACAAGGACTCCTTCGCGATGACCAGGCGGCTGGCGCGGGAAGAGGGCCTGCTCGTCGGTGGGTCGTGCGGCATGGCGATGGTCGCCGCGCTGCGAGTTGCGGCGACCGCGGGCCCGGATGCGGTCATCGTCGTCCTCCTTCCAGACAGCGGCCGCGGCTACCTCTCCAAGGTCTTCAACGACGAGTGGATGAGCGCCTACGGCTTCCTCCAGGCCGACACCGAGCGTACGGTCGGCGACGTCCTGCTCGGCAAGTCAGGCGCCCTGCCCCGTCTCGTCCACACCCACCCGACCGAGACCGTGCGCGACGCGATCGACATCCTGCGCGAGTACGGCGTCTCGCAGATGCCGGTCGTGCGGGCCGAGCCGCCGGTCATGGCGGCCGAGGTCGTGGGTGCCGTCGTCGAGCGAGACCTGCTCGATGCACTCTTCTCCGGCAAGGCGCAATTGGCCGATCCGGTCTCGGCTCACATGTCGGCAGCGCTGCCCATGATCGGCGCGGGCGAGGCAATCAAGGTTGCGGTGGCCGCGCTCGAAGCCGCCGATGCCGCAGTCGTCGTCGATGACGGCAAGCCAACCGGAGTTATCACGCGCCAGGACGTGCTCGGCTACCTCTCGAAGTAGTCGGAGACATCTGAGCTCAGCCGTACCTCTGGCTGCACGTCATCGGGGATTCAATGGGAGAAGTCGAATCCGGGCGCGGGGCGGTTCGATGGTCAGGAGCGCGCGAGAGTCGAGATCATGGGTGAGTAGGACCTACCCGGCACCCTTCGCGAACGCCATGATGAACGAATCCGAAGCGGTGGCCTCTCCGACGGATAACCAGTGACTGGACTCAATGCGCGGCGGCGTACAGCAACGCCTGCATGACGTCTTCCCTCTCAAGGTAGGGATATTCAGCAAGGAGGTCTTCTATGCTGGTCCCGCTGCCTATCTGACCGAGGATCATTCCGACGGTCACTCGCATCCCGCGGATGCATGCTCGCCCGCCCATCGTTTCGGGATCTTGGGTGATCCGTTCAAAGCGACTCATGATTCCCTCCATCGTCCGTGCGTCCAGGTGATTGCGGAGCGGTGTTGATAGTACCGACGGATGCGAGGTCAAGGCTCTTGCTTTGCAACCGTTTGGGTCAGGACGAACTGACGACGGGCAGGGCCAGCCCGGTATTCGCGTGGCAGCGGTAGCCGTTCGGCAGCTTGTAGAGGTATTGCTGATGGTGATCCTCCGCGTAGAAGTACTCGAAGTCCGAGGCCGGGGCGATCTGGGTGGTGATGTCGCCGTAGCCGCGATCGGTGATCACCGCCTGGTACGCCGCCCGGGTGAGCTCGGCCATGTCGCGCTGCTCGTCGGTCGCGACGAGCAGGGCACTTCGATGTATGGACACGAGGGCCTTCGGGGGGTCACAATGCGAGAACCGAGGTGCTGATGCGATCGCATGAGGCACATTGAGGGGCGCAAGGATGCGAAACGTTCGGGCACTCCTCGTCGTCACAGCGATGGTCAGTCTGACTCTTGGCAGCGCGCCCTCCGTTTTTGCTGACGATGGCGTGGCCCTTACCGCGGCGCAGGAGACGTGCCTGAAGAAGGCCCTTACCGCGGCCGAGTTCGAGCAATTTCTCGCGAACCCCTTTGACCTGGGTCTGAAAGACAAGGCGAAGTCCTGTCAGGTGTCGGGGGGCTCGGGCAACGGCACCGGGGGTGCGGTGGTGAAGCCTGGCAAGGTCGCCACCACGGGGAACTGGATCACTGCGAACCCGTTCGACCTGTCGCAGGTCATCGCGATCAGTGTGTTTCGGTCGTGCTCGGGGCATGACTACAGCGGCACCAATATCTCCGGCCAGCCCGAATCCGATCGGTCGATGAAGCACTACATCCAGACCGACATCCCGTGGACATCAACCGGTTCGCTCAAGGGTTTCGCGCCCTTTGCGGGCACCGTGACGGTGATGAGCGAACAGTTCCCACTCGGCAAGCAGGTCGCCGTGACGTCGCCGGTAACGGGCTGGCAGATGGTGTACTTCCACGGTGACCCGCAGGTGAAGAACGGTGCGAAGGTCAAGGCCGGTCAGGCGGTCATCGCGTGGCCGCCGAGCAATGCCCCCGCCGTCATCGACCAACTCCACCCGGAGGGGACCAGTTTCGACGTGGCCCTGAGGGCCGCTGACGGACGGTACATGGACTCGCCACTCCTCCACATGGCACCGAAGGTGGCAAAGGCATGGTCGGCCAAGGGCTTCACGCCGGCCCGAGCCATTGTCTCCAAGACGGCTCGTGACGCCGCCCCGTGCAATGCCACCTACAACGCGACCGATGCGACCGATTGGGTCAGGGCGAACTGACGACGGGCAGGGCCAGCCCAGTGTTCGCGTGGCAGCGGTAGCCGTTCGGCACCTTGTAGAGGTATTGCTGGTGGTGGTCCTCCGCGTAGAAGTACTCGAAGTCTGATGCGGGGGCGATCTGGGTGGTGATGTCGCCGTAGCCGCGGTCTGTGATCACCGCCTGGTACGCGGCCCGGGTGCGCTCGGCCATGTCGCGCTGCTCGTCGGTCGTGTAGAGCAGGGCACTTCGATACTGCGTCCCCATGTCGTTGCCCTGTCGGTAGCCCTGGGTCGGATCGTGGTTCTCCCAGAAGGTCTTGAGGACGTCGTAGGTGCTCAGCTGTGCAGGCTCGTAGACGACGAGGACGGCCTCGGTGTGGCCGGTGAGGCCGGTGCAGACCTCCTCGTAGGTGGGGTTCGGCGTGAAGCCGCCCATGTAGCCAACGCTCGTCGAGAGCACTCCCGGTATCCGCCAGTAGATCTCCTCCGCGCCCCAGAAGCAGCCCATCGCGAGATAGATCGAGACGGACGATGCTGGCCACGGGCCGGTCAGCGAACTGCCGAGCACCGCGTGGGTGTCGCCGACCTCGAAGGGCCGCGTTGCATGGCCGGGCAGCGCCTTGTCGGGGGTGATCATGGATGACTTGGAGAAGCCGAAGATGCTCATCCCCGTAGGGTACGACGCATGAGTGGATTCGACACGCGCGCGATTCATGCCGGCCAGGAGCCAGATCCGCTGACGGGGGCCGTCGTGCCGCCGATCTACC
>CALPZT020000235.1 GCA_943328365.2 Bifidobacterium breve
GCTCTACGCATGAGCTGAGGTCGGTAGTGTCCGGACCGTGAGCATCCTGCACGGTCAGTCGATCCGTCGTTCCCTCGTGCTCATCTTGCTCGTCTGGGCCGCGACCCGGACGGTGCTTCTGGCAGCGACGTTCGGGCTCGCCGAGTACTTCCTGCCTGATGTCTATCTCTATTCGACCTGGACCATCCTGCTCAATGAGCGGCAGTTCCCGGTGGGTGATGCCTTCTGGCAATACCCACCGGGCGCCGGGGTGCTCTTTGCCCTCGCCGGGGTCGCCGGACCAGACCCGATCATCGGATTTGTCCTTCTCGCGGTGATCGCCGACGCAGCGATCCTGGCCCTGCTCGTCGCCGCCTCACTGCGAGTCCACCGGGACCGTTACAGCCCAGCCTCGCTGTGGGGCCCCTGGGCATGGGTCATCGGAGGAGCGGCCATCGGGCCGATCATGCTCGCCAGATTCGATCTGTTTCCGACATTGTTCGCAGTGGCAGCACTCCTGCTCGTCCCAAAGCCGTGGCTCAGCGGCATGGCAGCAGGCATCGGAGCCTTGCTCAAGGTGTGGCCCGCGCTCATCCTCCTTGCGCTCCCCCGTCGAAATCTATGGCGCGGCATTCTCGGCGCAGTCGCGGTGACTGCGCTGGGCACCCTGCTCATTTCAGCCTGGGCCGATGGCGGTGTCTCCTTCCTCGGCGAGCAGGGGGAGCGCGGTCTCCAGATCGAATCCGTTGGTGCCGCGCCATTCGTGATCGCGGGAGCCTTCGGTGCCCCGCAGCAGGTGGTCCTCCGCTACGGCGCCTTCGAGATCGTGATGCCCGGTGCGATCATGATCGGCCTCGCCATTACCGCCATTGGGCTCGGACTCATCGGTGTCATCGCCCTTCAGCGCCTGCGCGGGCGACTGGAGTGCGTCGCCCCCGGTGACATCGCACTTGCACTCGTGCTCGTGTCCGTGGCAACGAGCCGGGTGTTCTCGCCTCAGTACTCGGTATGGATCGTCGGCGTTGCGGCGGCGGCAAGCGTCGACCCGCGATCACGCCTGCGCAGGGTGACCATCCTGCTCATTGCCATGTCGGCTCTCACCGCCGTGCTGTTCCCATGGCTGTACGGCTCACTGCTCGAGACGAACTGGTACGCGGTGATCGTGCAGATCCTGCGGCTTGGGCTCCTGCTCGTGTGCACCGCCACCGCCGTCACGGTCGTGCTCGCCCCTGCGTTGGCCGACCGACTGCCCGTTATCCGAGGACTCGCCCGACCCCGGTGAAGTAGCGGTTGTACCAGGGGCCGAGTACGTCGGTGATGACGACGCCTTCATTGGGATTGGCGGCGTGGACCATCTTGCCGTTGCCGATGTACATCCCCACGTGGTGCACGCTGCCGCCGAAGTAGAAGATGAGGTCACCAGGCTGCGCCTGGCTGAGCGGAATCTTTCGCGACTTGCTGTACTGGCTGTAGCTGTAGTGCGGCAGCGAAATGCCCGCCTGGCGCCACGCGGTCATCGTGAGACCGGAGCAGTCGAAGGTGTTCGGACCGGAGGTTGCCGCGACGTAGCGATCGCCGACCTGCGCGAGGGCATAGCGCACCGCAGTGGCCGCTCGACCGCCGCCTGAGAACCCGCCGCCACCGGCGCTCGGCCCGTTTTGCTGCCCCTGGCCTTGGCTTTGGTCAATCTGTCGAGCCGCAGCAGCGGCAGCAGCCAGGGCAGCCTTTCGCTCCTTGGCTGCGAGCTGGGCGATTCGGGCCCTCTCCTCGGCCTCGAGGCCTGACAGCACACCTTCGGCCGCATTGAGGCGCTCATTTGCCTCTTCCTTGGCGTCCTTCATCTCGTTGCGAACCGACTTCGCCGAATCCTGCTTCTGCTTCAGTTCCGCCTCTGCCTGCGCCAGGCGAAGCCGGGCCGTTTGAGTCTTGCGCAGCGACGATGCCTGGGACATCGCCACCTGATCGAGGGCGGCGGCCTGAGCGAGGAACTCGTTGGGGTCATCTGCCAAGAGCACCTGCAAGGAGGTGTCGACTCCCCCGCTCGTGTACGCGGAGCGGGCGAGCTCGTCGACTGCAGCGGAGATCTCGCCGAGGTTTCGCTTCTCTCGGGTCACCTTGCGCTCGAGCGAGTCAAGATCCGACTGGATATCGGTAAGGCGAACCTGAGCCTCGTTATACCGCTCAGTCGCACTCTCGGCCTGGGCCTGGAGATCGCGGACCTGGTTGCGCACCTGCTGCAGGTCGCGAGGCGCGGCCTGCGCGGCAGGGGCTGCTCCGGAAACGATGAGCGCCCCGACTCCAGCGGCCAGAACAGCACGGCGAACCGATGATCGAAACCTCACGAGAGCTCTCCTTCGTCCATAGCGTGTTGCCTGGTTCGACGGAGCCGACCCCGAGGGGGTTCCCGAGTCGGCGATGCAATGTTCTACCAAGGTAACAGAAAGATCTCAAACGCTGCTCCGCCCCTCAGCCCTTCGGCCCTCGGCACCGGGACGAACGTCACCTCCGCGACGGAAAACCGATCACCGTGCTCGACTCAGGGAGAGGAATCCCGCCCACTCATCATGTGACCGACGCCACACGATGCCCGTACTGGCGATCTCGTGAGAGCGCCCGAGCCACGCCTCGCCTCAACTCGCCCGGTGCCGGCCGGCTCGCGGCTCCGCCGCCGGGGACGGGGACGGGGACGGGACGAGTCGAAGGGGCGGAACGAGCCCGGAGCCAGCGAGTGCTGCAACGGCGGCGCAGTGCTCGTCAGCGATCTCAGGGTGCATGTGCCCCCCTATCGGGCCGAGGAGCACCGTCACGACGCAATCGCCGCATGCATCGCCGGCCACCATGCACGAACCACAGTCAATAACCATGGTCAGAACGCTAGGCCGACGGTCTGACAGTCGCTGCCGATGTTGAGGTCAGGGACCGCCGTCTCCCGCTGCCTCCTGTGCAGGGCCGCCGAATTCCGGCCTCGGCACGATCTCCACCCGGTCGGTTGCCGAGCACCAGCGGCACTGCACCTGCTCGACCATCTCCTCGAGCACGGAGGTCTCTTCGATAACGGGCTCACCGGAGATCGCCAGGTGCCAGAACTCGCTCACCCTCGTCGTACGGACCACGTCGAATCGGGTCAGGTTGCCGCAGTGCGCGCAGCGAAATCGTGAGGAGACGTCTGGGAGGGTAATGGCCACGACGCACAGGATACCGACCAGCGAGGTGCCCCCTCTTCACGTCGCGCCTCACCCCCGATGTCAGCGGGGTGCCTTAGCGTGACGGCATGCACGAGCAGTTGACGACCGATGGCCTCGGCCTTCCGCTGTCCCATGCGACCTTCGTCGTCGTCGACCTCGAAACCACCGGTGGCAGCCCCGCCGAAGCCGGCATCACAGAGATCGGCGCCGTGCGCATCCGCGGCGGCGAGGTCATCGGGGAGTTCTCAACGCTCGTGAATCCCGGCGTTCCGATTCCGCCATTCGTCGCAGCCTTGACCGGCATCACCGATGCCCTCCTCGCTGGAGCTCCAAGGCTCGGCGCCGTCCTCCCGTCCTTCCTCGAGTTCATGCACGGCAGCATCCTCATTGCCCACAACGCCCCCTACGACATCGGCTTCCTCAAGGGTGCCTGCCAGAAGTTCGACTACCCCTGGCCCAGCCCCCCGGTGCTCGATACCGCGCGCATCGCGCGGGTCACCCTCCAGCCCGGCGAGGTGCGCAACTGCAAGCTCGGCACGCTCGCCGCATACTTCCAGGCCACCGTGACCCCGACTCACCGGGCGTTCGACGATGCACGTGCCACCGCCGATGTGTTCCATGCGCTCGTCGGCCGGCTCGGCAACCTCGGGGTCCAGACCGTTGAGGATCTCCAGGCGTACTCGTCGAAGGTGTCTCCCGTTCAACGCAGCAAGCGGCATCTGGCCGCTGGCCTTCCCGATGCTCCGGGTGTCTACGTGTTCAAGGATCAGACCGGGGCTGCCCTCTACATCGGCACCTCGAAGAGCATTCGGACCCGAGTCCGCGGCTACTTCACGGCCTCGGAGACCCGGCGACGCATGGCTGAGATGGTCGGCATTGCCCACGAGGTGACGCCGATCGTCTGCGCGAGCGTCCTCGAAGCCCGCGTCCGTGAGTTGCGCCTCATCGCCGAGCACCGACCGCGCTACAAC
>CALPZT020000236.1 GCA_943328365.2 Bifidobacterium breve
CAGTCCACCCCTGCCGGAAGCGGTCGACCGGTGAATAAGCCGGCGGACGCCTCGGCCGACGGCTCAACGGATAATCCTGCGAAAACTGCGGCAGGCACACCAGCGAGCGAGGAGAAGCCTGCGGTAGTCGTCCGTAAGAAGAAGAAGGTCGTGATCGACTCAGACGCGGCTTCGCCTGGTGCTGGATGAGCGAAATGTCTGCCGGATCCGATTCCTTGAGCGTGCCTCGTGAAACCATCGCGGAAGGTCAGCAACTGATGCGCCAAGATGTCGATGGCGAGCTTGTGCTCCCGGTCTGGGAACCCACCGGAGATGCGGCCGTTGACGCTGCGCTGGAGCGGCTCAATGAGCTCGATGACCTCGATGCGAGCGAGCACGTCGCCGTCTTTGAATCAGTTCACCGTCAGCTGCACCAGCGGCTGTCCGATCTCAACGCTGGCTCGTAGAACGCGCAGTGCAGGTGACTCGCCGGCGCCTTGATGCCGAGCTCACTCGGCGCGGCCTCGCTCGATCGCGAGAGCAGGCACGCGAGCTCATTGCATCCGGTGCCGTTCAGGTGCGTGTAGTCGCCGCGACGAAGCCAGCGACCCAGGTGGAGACGTCGGCACCCATTACGGTCGAATCGGCCGGAAGCGGCTACGTGTCCCGCGGCGCAATCAAGCTCATCGGTGCTCTCGATGCCTTCGGCATCGTGCGCGATGATGACGGTGCCGATGGGCGCCTTGATGTCAGCCAGGAACTGAACGTGGCGGGCCGCCGAGTGCTCGACGCCGGGGCATCCACGGGGGGATTCACTCAGGTACTCCTCGAGCGTGGCGCCGAGCGGGTCCTCGCAGTAGATGTCGGCTATGGGCAGCTCGCGTGGTCGCTGAGAGTCGACCCACGGGTTGACCTGCTCGAGCGAACGAATGTGCGAACCCTCAACTCCGACAGCGTTCCGTATGCAGCGAGCATGGTTGTCGCTGACCTTTCGTTCATCTCCCTTCGCACGGTCCTGCCTGCCTTGCTCGCATGCACGGCACTGGCATGCGATTACCTCCTCATGGTCAAGCCGCAGTTCGAGGTCGGCCGAGAGCAGGTCGGCGACGGGGTGGTACGGGACCCGCAACTGCGCACGGCCAGCGTGCTGAGCGTCGTTCGGCATGCGACTGAGCTTGGTCTCGTCCTGCGCGGTGTTGTCGCGAGTCCGCTGCCGGGGCCAAGCGGCAATGTCGAGTACTTCGTCTGGCTGGAGCGAGGCGGCACGCGGCAAGGTGTCGAGAATGCCGCCGAAGCGGTCGATACCGCAGTTCGGGAAGGACCGTCGTGACGAAAGCTGCGCAGCGCGTGCTGCTCGTGATCAACCCCGGCAAGGAAGAGGTACGGCATCTCGCGGTCGAAGTGGCGAGTGCGTTCACTTCTCGGGGTATTGCGGTCTGCATGGCCGAGGACGACCTCGAGAACTGGGATGGCCCGACGCGTCCGGTTGTCGATATCGTGCGCGCTGACGAGCGTGCGTCTGATGGCTGCGATGTCGTCGTGGTCCTCGGAGGCGATGGGACAATCCTTCGAGGGGCGGAGCGCGCGCGGGCCACGGGGGCGCCTGTGATCGGAGTGAATCTCGGTCATGTTGGCTTTCTAGCCGAGGCCGAGTCGGAGGACATCGCGGATGTCGTCGAGGCTGTGGCGGAACGAAACTGGCACGTTGAGGAGCGACTGGCCCTTGATATCCGGGTAACGCAGGCGGGTGTCCAACCGGCCTCAACCTGGGCGCTCAACGAGGTAAGCCTCGAGAAAATCGCCCGTCAGCGCATGATCGATGTCGTGGTCGAGGTCGACGGGCGGCCGCTGTCTCGCTGGGGCTGCGATGGCGTGGTGGCGGCGACGCCAACGGGCTCGACCGCTTATGCGTTTTCGGCCGGTGGTCCGGTCGTCTGGCCGGAGGTTTCCGCTCTGCTCGTCGTACCGCTCAGCGCGCACGCCCTCTTTTCTCGTCCCCTGGTCATCTCACCGTCAAGTGTCGTGGCGTTCGAGTTGCAGCCTGGCTCGGATGCAGTGCTCTGCGCCGACGGACGTCGGACGATCGACATCACCGGAGGGGCACGCATTGAGGTGCGGGCCTCGTCGCAGCCGGTTCGGCTCGGCAGGATTCTCGACGCCCCGTTCACCGATCGCCTCGTCGCGAAATTCGCCCTGCCCGTTCAGGGGTGGCGCGGGGGAACAAAGGGAAGGAACTCGGCAACGTGATGGGGCGGGGACATTCGAGCCTGCTCGCCTTGCCCGGGCAGACGCTGAACAAGCGTGTGGAGTGCGGATGATCGAGCGAATTCAGATCCGGGGCCTGGGTGTGATCGTCGATGCGACGATCCCGTTTTCGACCGGACTTACGGTGATCACTGGTGAGACCGGGGCCGGAAAGACGATGGTGCTCAGCGGATTTGCACTCCTCGCTGGAGGAAAGGCCGACGTTGGCATGGTTCGCTCGGGCAGTGATCAGGCGTGGGTTGATGGCGAATGGTCTGTTGCGCCGGAATCCGTTGCTGTCCAGCGGGCGAGCGATGCCGGCGCCGAGGTCGAGATTGAGGATGGTCGCGTCCGGCTATTGCTTGCGCGGACGGTAGCAAGCGAGGGCCGAAGCCGGGCTTTCGCTGGTGGCCGGGCCGTCCCGGCGGGGGTTCTCCAGGATGTATCGGCCGCACTGGTCGCGGTCCACGGCCAGTCAGAGCAGATAAGGCTGCGCCACGCAGACACTCAGCGGAACCTTCTCGATCGTTTCGCTGGCGTGCCGTGCCTTGAAGCCCTGAGCAACTACCGAGCCGCATTTGCGTCATGGCGGTCCACGGTTGAGCGGGTGCAGCACCTCATCGATCAGCGGGAGTCGATGGAGCGGGAGGCCGTCCTTCTGCGCATAGGAATCGCCGAAATCGATGCGCTTGCTCCGCTTCCCGGTGAGGATGTCGAACTCGATCGGCTGGCAGCCCGACTGTCGCATGCGGGCACCCTTCTCCTTGACGTCCTAGCGGCCCACGATGCACTCGTGGGCGAGGATGGCGATGCATCGAATCGCAACATTGCTTCCATCCTCGGAAAGGCCATGGCGGCGCTCGAACGAGCCGTTGAAGTCGACCCGGAGCTCACTTCGGCTCTCGAGCGTCTCGCGCAGATGAGCAGTCTTGCGTCGGACGCCGCAGTCGAACTGGCAACGTATGCAACCGATGTCGAAGCCGATCCAGCGCGCCAAGCATGGGTCGAGCAGCGGCGTCATGATCTCGGCTCGCTTCGTCGCCGCTACGGCGCGACCATCGACGAGGTGCTCGCGTGGCAAGCCGCGGCGATGGCAAGCGTCGCCGAGGTCGATCTGGGTGATGATCGGATGCAACAGCTCGCCGCATTGGAGGCTGCCCAGCGACAGGAGGTCGTCGATCGTGCGCATGAGCTGAGCCGGTTGCGATCGGGGGCCGCGATTGCCCTCGCCGAACAGGTCACGTCCGAACTGCACGCGCTCGCGATGCCAGATGCATCCCTCGTGGTGCGGGTCACGAGCCGCGAGGACATCTCGGACCTGTCTTCCCACGGCGCCGATGACGTGGAGCTGCTCCTGCGTCCGCACATGGGGGCTGATTTCCGACCACTGACCAAGGGTGCGTCCGGGGGAGAGCTGTCCCGAATCATGCTCGCCCTCGAGGTCGTGCTCGCTGGAGCGGATCCGGTTCCCACCTTCATCTTCGATGAGGTCGACGCGGGCATCGGCGGCCGTGCGGCGGTGGAGGTGGGCCGACGCCTGGCGCGCCTGGCCCGCACAGCGCAGGTCATCGTCGTAACGCACCTGCCACAGGTCGCGGCATTCGCAGACCAGCATGTTGTCGTGTCGAAGGGGGCTGACGGCGTCGTGACATCGTCGAGCGTGGTGGTCGCGTCGGGCCGGGATCGCGTCTCCGAACTCGTTCGAATGCTCTCCGGGCTCGACGAGTCCGAGGCTGGGGCGGCGCACGCCGAGGAACTCCTCGCCGTCGCTGAACTCGAGCGGGCGTCCGGTCGTTCGTGACCGAAAGGCAAGGTCTCGAAGTTCCGCGCCGTGCACTGCGCTGGGCATGGCGCTGATAGTCTGAACTTCCGTGACTGCCTCCCAGCAAACCAAGCACGTATTTGTCAC
>CALPZT020000237.1 GCA_943328365.2 Bifidobacterium breve
GCGTGGGTGTCGGGGGAGGATGAGCGGTCGCTGTACCTGCGGCCCTTCATGATCTCGACAGAGGTGGGCCTCGGCGTACGGCCGGCGTCTGCCTACCAGTACCTGCTTATCGCTTCCCCTGCCGGCGCCTACTTTCCTCAGGGCGTGAAGCCGGTGTCGGTGTGGCTCTCCGATGACTACGTGCGGGCGGCGCCGGGTGGCACGGGGGAGGCGAAGTGCGCTGGCAATTACGCGGCATCGCTTGTTGCCCAGGCCGAAGCCGCCCAGCATGGCTGCGATCAGGTGGTGTGGCTCGACGCGATCGAACGAATGTGGATCGAGGAGATGGGAGGCATGAACCTCTACTTCGTGCACGGTTCCGGCGATTCGGCACGCCTCATCACGCCAAGGCTCACCGGCTCGCTCCTCCCCGGCATCACCCGCGATTCGCTTCTTACCGTGGCCATGGACCATGGCATCCGTGCCGACGAGGAGCCGATCAGCGTGACCGACTGGCGCGACGGCTGTGCGAGCGGCGAGATCACCGAGGTTTTCGCCTGCGGCACAGCCGCGGTCATCACGCCGGTCGGCCAGGTGAAGTCGCGCGAAAGCGGTGCGTGGCAGATCTCGGGCGGGCAGCCGGGGCCGGTGACCATGCAACTACGCCAGGCGCTGCTCGATGTCCAGACGGGCGCTGCCCCCGATCCCCACAATTGGATGCACACCATCTGCTAGATTCACCCTGTGCAGCAGTTCATCGTCATTATTTCCTAGCGCGTCGACCCCGGTCGACGCGCAGCCCTTCGCATCCGCGGGGGGTTTTTTCATGTTCCGAGGAAGGCACGTCATGAGTCGTCCGGATGGATTCCACGTCTTCGACACAACCCTGCGCGATGGCGCCCAGCGGGAGGGCATTTCCTTCTCGGTGCACGACAAACTGGCCGTGGCGCGGCTTCTCGATGGGTATGGAGTCGGGTTCATCGAGGGTGGCTGGCCGGGCGCGATGCCGAAGGACACGGAGTTCTTCGAGCGGGCGCAGTCGGAGCTCTCGCTCGTGAACGCGCAGCTCGTAGCCTTCGGCGCCACTCGAAAGGCGGGCGTCAACGTCGAGGATGACCTGCAGGTTCGGGCCCTCTTGGACTCGCATGCGCCGGTGGTCACGCTCGTGGCGAAGTCCGATGTCCGCCACGTCTTCGAGGCGCTCAAGACCACCCTGGACGAGAACGTCGCGATGGTGAGCGACACCGTGCGGTTCATTGTCGGCGAGGGCCGGCGGGTATTCGTCGACATGGAGCATTTCTTCGACGGATACAAGCACGATCCCGACTACGGAGTTCGGCTGCTCGTTGCGGCATTCGAGGCAGGGGCGAGTGTGGGTGTCCTCTGCGACACGAACGGCGGCATGCTGCCGAGCGGCATTCACGCGACGGTGGCCGATGTCCGCGAGCGCTCCGGTGTTCGCATCGGCATCCATTGCCAGAACGACACCGGCTGCGCCGTCGCGAACACCATATCCGCGGTTGAGGCGGGCGCAACGCATGTCCAATGCACGGCCAATGGCTATGGCGAGCGCACCGGCAACGCAGACCTTTTCCCAGTCGTCGCGAATCTTGAGCTCAAGCTGGGAATCGAGTGCCTGCCGCCGGGGAACCTCCGAGAAACGGTGCGGGTCGCGCATGCGATTGCCGAGATCACGAACATTGCGCCCGACACTCATCAGGCGTACGCGGGCGTGTCGTCGTTCGCCCACAAGGCCGGGCTGCATGCGAGTGCGCTCAAGGTGAACGCCGAGCTCTACAACCACATCGACCCGGCACTCGTCGGCGGTGACCAGCGGGTGCTCATCACCGAGATGGCGGGCCGGGCCTCGGTCGAGCTCAAGGGTCGCGAACTCGGCTACGACCTCTCGCAGGATCCGGGCCTGCTCACGCGGGTCGTCGATCAGGTGAAGGAGCTCGAGGCACAGGGCTGGACCTTCGAGGCGGCCGACGCATCCTTCGAGCTCCTGCTGCGCGCGGACGACGGCCTCACGCGTGCATTCGAGGTCGAGTCCTGGCGCACCATCGTCGAGCAGCTCTCGGATGGCGAGGTGAAGAGCGAGGCAACAGTCAAGGTGCACGCGGGAGGCGAGCGCATCATCTCGACCTCAGAGGGCAATGGACCGGTGAACGCGCTCGACAAGGCGCTGCGCGCAGCTGTCATGCAGATCTATCCGGAGCTCGAGGCCCTGAGGCTCGTCGACTACAAGGTCCGAATCCTCGAGGGCGCCTCGGGCACCGGGGCGGTGACCCGTGTCCTCGTGGGGACGAGCGATGGCACGAGCGAGTGGTCGACCGTCGGCGTGCATGAGAATGTCATCGCGGCGTCGTGGCGCGCGCTGGAGGACGCCGTGATGTTCGGACTGCTGCGCAATGCGCGGCGGCAGGAAGGCAACCCGTGAGTCGATAGGCTCCGCTCGTGCGAATCTGCCGCGTTGCCGTCGATGACGACCTGTTCTTCGGGCTGATTGAAGGCCTCTCCGATGCCGGCGAGATAGGCGAGGGCACGCTCGTGGCGCTCCTCGATGGCCACCCGTTCGGCGAGCTGGCGCCGGAGGGCCGCATTTTCAAGGCATCGGAGGTTCGATTCGTCGCGCCCATCCTGCCGAGCAAGATCATCGCCGTCGGACGCAACTACGCAGCCCACGCAAAGGAGCTGGGCAACGAGGTGCCGGTATCGCCGATGATCTTCCTCAAGCCGAGTACCTCGGTCATCGGACCCGGGGAGCCCATCGCGCTTCCGTGGCAGTCCGAGCAGGTCGAGCATGAGGCCGAGCTGGCGGTTGTCATCGGCCGTCTGTGCAGTGATGTCCCGGTTGATCGAGTCGCCGATGTCGTGCTCGGGTACACCTGCGCGAATGACGTGACCGCGCGCGATCTCCAGAAGTCCGACGGCCAGTGGGGACGGGCGAAGGGGTTCGACACCTTCTGCCCGCTCGGGCCATGGATCGTCACCGATCTCGAGGCCGACGCGGCGGCCATCTCATGCGTGGTGAACGGCGAGGTGAAGCAGCGAGGATCGACCGGCGACATGGTGTTCGATGTGGCTGAGCTCGTGTCGTGGATCAGTTCGGTGATGACCCTGCTGCCCGGTGACGTCATCCTGACCGGTACCCCTGCGGGTGTGGGCCCGATCAAGGCAGGCGATGAAGTGTCCGTAACGATCGAAGGTGTGGGGACGTTGACGAATCCGGTGGTTGACCGTGGCTGATCAGGCAGAGGCCATCGGGTCTGCTGAGCACGTACGGGTGCGCTTTTGCCCATCGCCGACGGGAAATCCCCATGTCGGGATGATCCGCACGGCGCTGTTCAACTGGGCCTATGCGCGTCACATGCAGGGCACCTTCGTTTTTCGCATCGAGGACACCGACTCGGCTCGTGACAGCGAGGAGTCCTATGAGGCGCTCCTCGAGGCACTGCGCTGGCTCGGCCTCACGTGGGATGAGGGCCCTGAGGTCGGTGGTCCGCACGGTCCCTACCGCCAGTCCCAGCGGCTGGAGATCTATGCGGACGTCGCAACGCGGCTTCGCGACGCCGGGTATGCCTACCCGTGCTACTGCACCCAGGAGGAGCTCGAGGAGCGACGCGAGCTCGCGAAGACCGAGGGCCGCACTCCGGGATATGACGGCAAGTGCCGCGTGCTCGACGCCGGTCAGGCGGCAGCGCACGAGGCGGAGGGCCGGGATTTCGTGCTCCGGTTCAAGATGCCCGATCGCGACTTCACCTGGGATGACCTCGTCCGCGGCGAGATCACCTTCGGCCGGGAGCATGTGCCCGATTACGTCCTCGTGCGCGGCAACGGCGAGCCGCTCTACACGCTCGTGAATCCGGTCGACGATGCCCTCATGCGCATCACGCACGTGCTGCGAGGAGAGGACCTCCTCTCTTCGACGCCGCGCCAGATCGCGCTCTACGAGGCCCTTGCGGCGATCGGGGTGAGCGATGGCACCACGCCGCGCTTCGGGCACCTGCCCTACGTCATGGGCGAGGGCAACCGAAAGCTCTCCAAGCGCGACCCAGAGTCAGCCCTGCAGATGTACCGCGATCACGGCTACCTGCCTGAGGCCCTGCTCAACTACCTCGCCCTGCTGGGCTGGTCGATGGGCGATGACCA
>CALPZT020000238.1 GCA_943328365.2 Bifidobacterium breve
CGTCCTAGGAATGCTCATCGGAACCTGGGCACTCGTGCCGGCAACGCTCGTGGGGGCGATCGTCGCCCGTGCCGTGCCTCGCTGGGGCGATCGATTGGCATCAGCCAGGACCGACCAGCCGGTTTCGGCAGGTTAATGTCGTTCCTGCCGCCCCACCCGCCCGTCGCAACGACATCAACCCGCCCAAACCCGATATTGGTGGGGTCCGCTGGGCGCTGCTTTAGGTTGCCGGCGCGTTTGTCGGCGTGAAGCCTGTTGCCCGGCCCGCCTCGTCGAAGGTGAAGTAGCTGACCCCCGCTTCCCCGACCGGCAGGCGGTCAGCGCTGTCGGTACCGAGCGCGACATGGATCTTCTGGGTGCTCCACTTCGAGATGTCGAGGAGCAGCTCGGCGAGCTCGGCATCGGTGAACTGCTCATGGGCCTGCGCGACCAGCTCGTCGCTCATGTCGGCGGGCCGCCAGATGAAGGCGTCGACGATACGCAGCGCGACCTTGTGCCGTTCGGCGAGGTCGCTGCGCTCGTAGCGATCGACCTTCCCGGCCATGCTCTCGTCAAGCCCGCTGTCGGCTGCGTCGGCGAGGCGCAGGGTCTGGCAGATGCGGCAGTCGTGCTGGCGGGCGCAGCGCAGTCGAACGAGCTCGGTCGTGATCGCGTCGAGGTGGCGAGATCGGACGACGGTGTCCTGGTATTCGCCGAGCAACGCCACCAACTCCGGGTCGCGACCGAGGGGTCGTCCGTCGACCCCGCACTCGACCCGCACCGGGCGCCCGGAGCCAGTCAGTGCCGAAGACTGAGTCGTCAGATCCGAAGACTGAGTCGTCATCGTCGTCCGCCCAGGAGCCGAGCCGAGGCGATGTCCAGGCGGATGCTCGCCTCCATGAGGTAGGCGGCCGCGACGAAATCCCACAGGCCTCCGGGTGAGAAATGCCGGTTTGCGGCCGCGACAGTCTCGTCCGACATGGAGGAGACGTCGATGAGCATCTGGTCGACGAGGGCGAGGCAGTCGATCTCGCGGGCGCCGGGCTCGCAGTCGCGAGAGGGAGGTGAAGACCCGTCGAGTGTCGCGGTGATCCGCTCCTGAACTGCTCGAAGGAGATCGGGATCGATGAGCTCAGCTGCCCGCGCCCTCGCCGCATCGAATGCGGCGAGGGCGTCAGGCTGCAGGTCCTCGAGGGTCACCCGAGGAGGGTAGCGGCTGGGGTCAGCTCAGGACTTCAGCTTCCACTGCTGCCTCGTCGCTGCGCTCGAGGCGCAGGTCTCCCAGGTGAGGCCGCGCTTGAGGTGGACGGGATTGCCGCCGCCGCCCTCGATGGTGTTCGTGCCAGCGGTGAGGCACAGTGACGCGGATGCGACCGGCTTGATCTGGCCGGTCTTGCTCATCTTGACCGCCTTGAGGCCCGAGGCTCCGCACGAGGTAAGCGTGACGGGGCTGCCGGCGCTCACACCGGTGCCGACGACGCAGACGCTGAACGACGGGAAGCGGAGCGAGCCCTTGGCGACCCCGGCCGTGGTGACTCCCTGATCGACGGCGATGCTGCCCTCGTAGTCGTAGCAGGTATGGGTCTGCAGGGGGCTCGATGTCTGGGCGCTCTGCTTCGAGCCGGTCATGTCGACGCAGTAGCCGCGGGGCTCGTCGAGGATCGTGACGAGCGCGATCTCAGAGGTGCCGGCGGCGGATGCCGAAGGCGCCATCGCGATGACGAGGCCGATGGCGGCTGCTGTTGCGGCGCCCGCGGCAAGTCGGCGGTATCGCCCGCGCATTGATGCCGATTCGGCACTCAATGGGGTGGCGGATCGTGTCGTGGTGGTCATGTGGTTTCCCCTAGTGTCGGACGAATTGCTGCGGGCGGTTCCCGCTCGCACGTAGTTAATACGTTCGGGCGAGGTCTGACTACCGTGAAAACACGGTGATCGCTCCGAAACTTTCGGGCACACTAGCGGGAGGCAAGGATGGCGATCAAGGATGGCAATCGAGGAGGATCGGTGCCCCACTATTCGCTTGCCCGCAAATCCGGCGTCGCCCTTGCGTCTGCTGCTGTGTTCATGGGAGCACTCCTTGGCGCCCCGGCACCTGCGGCAGCCGAGCAGGACCCCTTCGGCGCCTTCGTCAGCGCGACGACCGGCACCCGCTGGGTGACGATGTCACCGTCTGAGTACCTCGCCAACCCGATCACGCTCGACATGCAGGCTCGCATGGAGGCACTGTCGGACGGAGACTTCAAGGCCGGGGCAGCGTCTGGGTTCGACGACACCCCTGACCCGACGTGGGACGTGTTCCAAGTCGGCGAGATCACGAGATTTCGAATCGCTGGGTCGAAGCGGACGACGATCCGCTACGTCTCGCCTGCGAGGGTGTGCTCGCGCCCTGTCTCGAAGGTGTCGAACGACAGCATCAAGGCCGATCGCTCCGCGCACTGGACGTGCAAGGCAGCCACCGCCAACACTCTTGATGGCCGCGGGTTCGTCGCGCCCTACCTGCCCACCCACATCATCTCGCCGGCGAAGGACGGCGAACTTCGAGTGCTCATGAAGGAGGGCGCGAGCCCGCCGGCCCCGGGAAGCGCGAATGCCTCGCTCGAGATCATCGTGCGCCGCATCGATCTCCTGAGAAGCTACGGGCTCACCGGGGGCCCGAGCGAGTACTACGAATTCTCGGCGACGGCGACGAATATGCGAACGGTGTACGAGGCCTTCGACGGATACTCGTGGCTCATGAGCGACTTCGTGCTCTCGACAACGCGCCTTCCGCAACTCGCGCGCTCTCGATCACCATTCGCGTGACAGGTTGTCGACGAGCCGGTGGCCCACCCTGATGGCGAGCGATGTTGATTCGTCAGTGACGTGAAGACTGTCGATCACTTGGTCAATCTCACGGGTCACCGATTCGGCATCAAGGTCAATGAGGCTATCCGTGGCCGCGCGCGTGAAGCGCTCGAAACTGCTCATGCCCCTGTCACGCATTTGTTCGGCTTAGGCTCGCTTGAGCGCCTTCAGCGTCCAGCGCGTGCGAAGGCGGCCCGTGACCGTGCCGTCCGCATCGGTGATGTCGGCGACCACCTCGAACTCCGGCCGACCACCTGCATCGAAGATCGCCCGAAGTTCGTTGGCGTCGCCGCTCATCGAGGCCGTCGCAGTGAGGTCGCCGCGGGCAATGGCGAGGAATTCCATGCCGGCGGTCATGGGCAGGAGGACGGCGCGGTCGAGCATGTCGCCGAATGCCGCCACAGCAGCGGCGCCGGTAGCCGACTCGCCGAGAAGGAACATCGCCGCAGCGTGCGGGCCCCCGACGTGGTTTCGGTAGTCGGGCTGGTCGCGCAGGACGACGACTGCGTGGGCCGGCGTGATGTCGGCGTCATACTCGAGGCCGAGGGTCGCGACCATCGGGACGAGATCGTGCATGAGCGGGCCGATCGAGGCCCCCGGGATACCTGCCATGACGAGCAGGCTACCGTCATGGAGCAGCGCCGAGCGCGGAAGCCCGCAACGAAGAACCACCCGGCCATGGAGGCTTGAATGTCCGAACGAAATGCTGTTGTCATCGTCTCCGGCGGAGCGGCGGTCAGCCCGTTCACGACACCGACCGAAGCGTGCCGATCCGGTCTTGCGGCCGGCAATACCGATACCGCCCTCCGCGAGGCGCTCCTTGGCGCCGGGCACCAGGTCTTCACCTCCCCGGCCCGGGTTGGCGAGGGCCAGGTCTCCGAGGACACCGGGTGGGGTGGATTCTCGGACGGCCCCGCGCCCCTGCCCGCGGAGATGACCGTGAACTGCGTGGGCGACATCGATCTCGCCGGCGCGAACCTCCTCAACTTCTGGCTGTACCTGCAGGAGACCTACGGCATCGAGACCCTCGACATCGTCGGCCACTCGATGGGCGGGCTGTTCTCCCGCTCGGCGATCCGCCAGGCACGCGAGCAGGATTCGTCGCTCATCTTCCGTTCGCTCACGACGGTGGGCACCCCGTGGACCGGCGCATTCTCAGCCGACTACGCACGAGGCACCATCCCGCTCGCCGACTGCAAGGGCGACCCGGTCTGCGAGGCCTCGATGACCAAGTTCGCGGAGGCGGTGGCCCAGGCCTCGCAGGGAGCCGGCGAGGAGGTCACCGATGCCTATCTC
>CALPZT020000239.1 GCA_943328365.2 Bifidobacterium breve
CACCTCGACCGGCCTGGACTCCGCGGTGAACGAGCGCGCGAACCGAACCCGGCGATTCAACGGCACGACCCGCTACGTGCTTGCGCTGCTTTCCGAGATGCGCTCATTCCGGACCTATGAGTACGTGGTCACCGTCGATGGCGAGCGCATGGACGGACCGGCGACCCTCATCGCGATCGGCAACGGCTCGAGCTACGGGGGCGGCATGCTCATCTGCCCTTCGGCGAGCATGACTGATGGCATCCTCGACATCACCTGGGTTGACCGAGCTTCGCGCACGACCATCCTGCGGGTGTTTCCGAGAATCTTCAGTGGCAGCCACGTGAAACACCCGGCGGTCCGGGTGCTCCACGGCCGCACCATCACGGTCGAGTCGAAGGGGCCGGTGGTCTATGCAGACGGGGAGCGGATCGGTGACCTGCCGATCGTTGCGACCGCAGTGGCCGGTGGCCTGCGGATGCTCGATCAGCGATAGCGATCGGCCCTCAGGTCATGAGGCGATCGTGTCGGTGTCAGGGACGAACGCCACCGGCTCATCCGTGAGCGCGCCGGCCGATATGGCGGCGGAGGTGATGGCATCGGTGATCTTCTTGCCCTTGCGCTTGAACCCGAGTTCGACCATGACGGCACTCACGATCGCTGCGGCATCGGGCAACGGAGTCTCGCGATTGACCCAGCGCACGACCGCCGCGAGATCATCTTGGGTGTAAGCGGCGATCGGCTGACCAGGGCCAACGCCATGGCCGGGCGGAGTGATGCTGTCAGGGGCTTGGATCTGCTCGACCGGTGCGGCACCCTCCGCCTGGGACTCCATGCTGCTCGCGGTGACATCGCTGCTCGCGGTGATATCGCTGCTCGCGGTGACATCGAGTGCGGGGATGACGATCTGCTCGGCTGCGGGTGGTCCTGACGCCTCGCTGGACTTTGCGCTCGCGACCGGGTTCGGAGTTTCGCGCACCCTGGGGACTGCTGCGGGAAATGGGATGTCGAGGGTGGGGACCTCGAAGGCGGCTGTGATGGCCGGCGGTGCCTCGGCAACGGCTGCCAGTGGGATGGCGGCCTCGGAGAAGTCAGCCTCGGAGACCTTGGCTTCGATGATGGCGACCTCTGCGACGTCCGACGTGACGGCGACCTCACATGCGGGTGGAAGGGTCTCAGCCGGTCTGACCGGGCGAGCGGATCGCGCCAATGGCGCGACGGTTGCGGGCGCGGACGAGGCCCGGCGTGAAGGTGCGGAGTTGGCTCGAGTGAACCTCGCCTCGCGCAGTGCTCGCATTTGATCCGTTTTCGACATTGGTCGTTCCCTTCGAGAGCACGGGCACCCCTCTCGGGGCGACAATCGAACAAGTGTTCGAAGTCTAATGCCGGCACCTCGTGGCCGTCCAGCGAATGATGCGCCTGTGATCGACATCCTCGGCTATCGCCAGCCCCGACCGCGAATCTTGCTCCAGAGTTTCTGGAAAAACCCTCGCTTCTTCGGCGGTGGCAGGCCTCGATTGAGCGGGGCAATCGGGTCGTAGCGCGGATTGCCACCGGACATGGTGCGCGTGCTCAGGGTGTGGATCGAGGACGTGTCGCTGTCGATCGATGAATCGTCATCGCTCGACGAGTCGTCGATGAGGGCGGCGGGAGCTCGCGGAGCCTGCGTCTGGGGCAGGGCAGCCGGTCGAGGAGGGGGCACGAACCCCATTTGCCGACGAAAGGCGTCGATATCGAAAGCGCCCGCTGCGCCGGTCTGCAGGGCTTCGGTCCGGTAGTTGCCCATCTCGGGAGCGGGTTCGTCGAATGACTTCGAGCGCGCGGTCATGAATTCGTCTCCGTCGCCCTCATACCGGTCCATCTCGACCGACGAGCGCAAGAAGTCGCTCTCTGCGGGTTCCTTGGACGGGGGTCGGTACCCATCTGCACCCCGGATGAGGTGTTCATAGTCGCTCACCGAGTCGCCGCTCCAGCCACTCGCACCGCTGACCTCTGGGCCGACACGCTGCTACTGCCAGCCCCGACAGAGCGTGAACGTCGGCCTTGCTGCATCTTGAGAGCGAAGGTCACTCGATGCTCCGTCGACGCGGTTGGCACCCCGCGGCCCTGCAGCGCGGAAGCGATTGGTCGACATTGCCGCATTATATGGACGCTACCGTTGGGGAAGGCGCCGCGCTTCGACGAGAGTCGATGATCAGGCAAAGGGGGGATAGCTGCGCTCAAAGCTCGACGCGTAGTCTCCCGCCATGCGAACTTGGCGCTGGCTTGTCATGGTGCTCGGCATTGGTTACGTCCTGGGGATCATCGCCTATGGCATCTCAACGAGCGGCGGCGAGGCGATCGGCGATGCGACGAGTGGCGTTGCGCCGGGCCAGGTATCGGTGAGCATCAGTCCGATGAGCATTGCCGCCGAACAGGGCACAATGACCGTAAGCGTGACCGTCGCAGCCGACGCGAGTCGCCTCGATGCCTCCGGCGGACTCGCGAACCCAATCGGACTGACGATGGAGCCGGTGCTCGAGGCAGGACTCCTCATCCTTGACAAGGGCACGGTCCCGGGCACCTTCCAGCGCACGATCCGAATTCCGGGCAACGTCCGAAACTACCCCTTCGATGACTACCGAACGACGCTTGTCGTTGCTGCGGCCGAGAATCAGAACGGCTCCTGGCAGCCGCTGACGGTCGTGGGCGGACTCACGCGCGACGACCTCACCGGGTGGGGGATCTCGGCGGCCACTGCTGAAGCGGGTGAAGGCGCTGAAGTCGACGCCGATTCGGCTCAGGTCTTCAAGGCCGGGCCCGGCGCACTGAGCCTTGACCTTGTGCTCACCCGGAGCATGCCCACGAAGTCTGTCTCGCTCGTGACGCTGGCGCTCATGGCGGCGATTGGCATCCTGGCGCTCGTCGCTGTCCGTGCCGTGGCCACGCGACGGCGTAAGCAGGAGATGACGATGACCTCATGGTTCGCGGCGCTCATCTTCGCGCTGCTGCCGCTGCGTCTCGGGCTCCCAGGCGCCCCGCCGCTCGGATCGTGGATCGACGTGCTTGTGTACTTCTGGGTGCTCATCGCCGTCATGGTCGGACTCGTCTGGTGGATCCTCGTGTGGCTTCGATCAGGGCCGAAGGCAGAGTAACGAAGGTCTTGTATTCCTTGATCAGGTGGTCAAAGATATAGCGATGACGACCTACGCCTCCACCATCACCGTCGACGACCTCGAATCCGACCCCTATCCGGTCTATCGACGGCTTCGAGCCGATGAGCCGGTTGCCTGGGTGCCAGCTGTCAACGCGTGGCTCGTCACCCGCGCGGCCGACGTCGAAACAGTCGCCACGCGACCTGAGTTGTTCACCGCCGAGGTCGCCGACTCCCCGGTCGACCGATCATTCGGCGGGCCGACCCTCATGACGATGGACGGCGAGCGGCACCTTGAGCTTCGGCGCAGCCTTGATGAGCGCTACAAGCCGCGAGTCGTCGCGACCTACATCGACGATCTCGTCACCCCGATCGCCGAGGAGGCGCTTGCCGCGCTCCTTGCTCGCGGCGATCGGCAGGCTGACCTCCTCGCAGACTACTTCGAGCCGATCAGCGTGCTCAGCCTCGGCGCCGTCCTCGGCGTCGGGCACCTGTCAGCGGCCGTGCTCCAGGACTGGTTCCATGGCCTCGCGATGGGAGCGATCAACTTCGAGAACGATCCGGTGAAGCAGGCGATCAGCGACGAAACTGCCGCGAAGATCGATGTCGAGCTTCGTCCGATGATGACGAGGCTCCGCGAGGAGCCCGACAACTCGACGATCGCATCGATGCTTACGAGCGGCTGCCCGGTCGGCCAGGCCCGGACCATCGACCACGTGATGCCATCGCTCAAGGTCATCCTCACCGGCGGGATGCAAGAACCCGGGCACGGCGCGGGCACCTGTCTCGTCGGGCTCCTCGAGAACCCCGACCAGCTCGCGCTGCTGCGCGAGGAGCCGAAGCGCTGGGACGATGCCGTCCATGAGGGCCTGCGCTGGGTCGCCCCCATCGGCACCCAGACCCGCGAGTCCGCGAAGGACGTCGAACTCGGCGGCGTCACGATCCCGGCCGGCCAGACCGTATGCGCTGTCGTGTCGAGTGCCTGCCGCGATGAGCGCGAGTTC
>CALPZT020000240.1 GCA_943328365.2 Bifidobacterium breve
CCGAGCGCTGGGTCGGGTCCTCGTTCGGGCAGCTCACCCTTGCCAGCTCGAAGGCGACGATCATCGGATTGGAGCGGGCCGACGGAACGGTGTCCCTGACCGTCGAATCCGAGTCGATCGTCATGGCGGGCGACAAGGCGATCGGTATTGCCGAGGACGATTCGGTCTTCGTCCTCGACCGCGATCCGGTGCCGTGGGCGCGACCCGCTGATCACCCGGTGATGGGCCTTGAGCTGACCCGCGAGCGCACGCTCATCGTGGGCTGGAGCGCGAATGCGCAGCTCATCATCAAGGAGGTCGAGACCCATGTGTCGGAGGGATCCGAGCTCGTCATCCTCGTCGATCCGGATTCGCACGAGGCGGCGGAGGTCGAGGCCGAGCTCGCGCTATCTGGCGTCACGAAGCAGAGCGTCT
Organism: Bifidobacterium breve; assembly: GCA_943328365.2. Lineage (GTDB taxonomy): Bacteria > Actinomycetota > Actinomycetes > S36-B12 > S36-B12 > WLND01. Next base: position 415 of record CALPZT020000240.1, read on the forward strand.
CGCTGAAGTTCGGAAGCACGATCAGCCGCTCGGTGCTCGCTGACGTATTGAGTTCGGGTGCCTTTGACCACGTCATGATCCTGTGCGAGCGATCGAGGTTCGGACTCGACGAAGCAGATGCCCGCGTGCTCCTCACCCTCATGCACGTGCGGGCGCTTTCGCCGGAATCGACGAGTAACGTCATTGCCGAGCTTGCCGACCCGAATGACGTTGAACTTGGCCGCCGGGGCGATAGTTCCGAGTTCATCGTGAGCATGCAGCTCATCAGCCTCCTTATGGCGCAGCTGAGCGAAAGCCCGCACCTCTCCCATGTGTTCGCCGACATGTTCGACGGTGTTGGCGCCGCGGTGGCGATGCACCCGGTCGAGCGCTACGTGCCGCTGGGCGAGACGGATTTTGATTCAGTCATCGCGTCGGCTCGCAACTGGGGGGTCGTGGCGATCGGCTACCGGGCGGCCAGCCCCGGTGGTGGCTCGGCCGCGCTTGCCGGCGGCATCCGCGTGAACCCGTCGAAGACGGAGCGGATCTCGTTCAAGGCGGGCGACATGATCGTGGTGCTCGTCAACACCGTGAAGTAGCCGAGGCGCCGGGCTTGCGGGGGGCGGCGACGGTGGACCATGGGTAGACTTTCGCGTCGTGTCCTTGATTGTTCAGAAGTTCGGTGGCTCGAGCCTGGCCGACGCCGAGAGTGTGAAGCGCGTCGCGCGCCGGATCGTTGCGACAAAGGCCGAAGGCCATCAGGTCGTGGTGGTGGTCTCGGCAATGGGCGATACCACCGACGAACTCCTCGACCTCGCTGAGCAGGTGTCTCCGCAGCCCCCGGCTCGCGAGCTCGACATGCTCCTGACCTCTGGCGAGCGCATCTCCATGGCGCTCCTCGCAATGGCGATCTCCGACCTCGGCGCGGATGCTCGCTCGTACACCGGCTCCCAGGCCGGTCTCATCACCGACTCAGCGCATGGCGCGGCTCGCATCATCGATGTGACGCCGGGTCGCATTGCCGAAGCACTCGCTGAGGGAGCGATCCCGATCGTTGCCGGCTTCCAGGGGGTTGCTCAGGATACGAAGGACATCACCACTCTGGGCCGGGGAGGGTCCGACACCACGGCGGTTGCCCTCGCGGCGGCACTCGATGCGTCGGTCTGCGAGATCTACACCGATGTCGACGGCGTGTTCAGTGCCGATCCCCGGGTGGTGCCGGCGGCGCGCAAGATCGACTTCATCACCTACGAGGAGATGCTCGAGCTGGCAGCGGTGGGCGCCAAGGTGCTGCATTTGCGCTGCGTCGAATACGCCCGGCGCTGCGACCTGCCCATCCACGTGCGCTCATCGTTCTCACAACTCGAGGGCACGTTCGTCCTGTCGCCCGAAGCAATCGAAACCGCTATCGCTGAAGGAAGAGCCATGGAACAGCCGATCATCTCCGGCGTCGCTGCCGACGTGAACGACGCGAAGGTCACGGTGGTCGGCGTGCCCGATGAGCCGGGCCGTGCCGCGGCCATCTTCCGGGCCCTCGCCGACGCAGGCATCAACGTCGACATGATCGTGCAGAACGTCTCGGCGGCATCAACCGGTCGAACCGATGTGACCTTCACGTGCCCGCAGGGGTCGGCTGCGGCTGCGACCGCGGCTCTTGAGGCGGGCAGCGATGCCATCGGGTTCGAGTCACTCCTCGTCGATGACCAGATCGCGAAGGTGTCGCTCGTCGGTGCGGGCATGCGCTCGCACCCGGGAGTCTCAGCGACCTTCTTCGCCGCCCTGGCCGACGCGAGCATCAACGTCGAGATGATCTCCACCTCTGAGATTCGCATCTCGGTGGTTACTCGAGTCGATGATGCCAAGCGCGCAGTGCAATCACTCCACACCGCCTTCGGTTTGGATGCCGATGGCGAGGCCGTGGTCTACGGCGGGACCGGACGATGAGCCGGCTGCCCGTGGTCGCCGTCGTCGGCGCGACCGGCCAGGTCGGCGCGGTCATGCGCAGGCTGCTCGAGGAGCGCGAGTTCCCGATGCAGCAGGTTCGATTCCTTGCCTCGGCCCGTTCCGCCGGCACGACCCTTCCGTGGAAGAGTGGCGAGATCCTCGTCGAGGACGCCTCGACGGCCGACCTCGACGGCATCGACATCGCGTTGTTCTCAGCCGGCGGTGCCTCGTCGAAGGAACTCGCTCCGAAGTTTGCGGCTGCCGGGGCAATCGTCATCGACAACTCCTCGGCTTGGCGGATGGATCCCGATGTCCCGCTCGTCGTGAGCGAGGTGAACCCGGAGGCCATCGCTGAGGCTCGAAAGGGCATCATCGCCAACCCGAACTGCACGACCATGGCCGCGATGCCCGTGCTGAGGCCCCTGAGCGACGAGGCGGGCCTGCGCAGGCTCGTCGTGAGCTCGTACCAGGCCGTCTCCGGCAGTGGCTTGGCGGGCGTGAGCGAGCTCGAGGATCAGGTTCGGGCGGCGGTCATCCACGACATTGCCGCGCTCACGCACGATGGCGCGGCGGTATCGCTGCCCGAGCCGCGTAAGTATGTCCGTCCGATCGCCTTCAACGTCATCCCGCTGGCCGGCAGCATCGTCGCCGATGGCTCCCTTGAGACCGACGAGGAGCAGAAGCTCCGCAACGAGAGCCGCAAGATCCTCGGCCTGCCGGATCTCCTCGTTTCCGGTACGTGCGTCCGGGTGCCGGTCTTCACCGGCCACTCGCTGTCGATCAACGCCGAGTTCGACCGGCCGATCTCGGTCGAGCGGGCGCTGGAACTCCTTGCCGCTGCGCCAGGCGTCGAAATCTCGGAGGTGCCCACCCCGCTGCAGGCGGCCGGGGCCGACCCGTCGTTCGTGGGCCGTGTTCGTCAGGACAGTTCGGTGCCGGACGGGCGCGGGCTGGCGCTATTCGTGAGCAGTGACAACCTGCGCAAGGGCGCGGCGCTCAATGCGGTGCAGATCGCCGAACTGGTCGTCGCCCGTCTCGGTGGTTAGTCGGAGAAACCGACCACTTCAGAGGCGCGGCGGCTCATAGCCGAAGGCGGCGTAGTCGCCGGCGTAGGCACGGGTGACATTGGCAAGGATCCCGGGCGTGAAGAAGTCGGTGATCTTGGAGCCAGCCTTGGTGGAGTTGCGGCAGAAGAATTGCTCCTGCAGGCCCGGAACCCCGGTGAGCTTGGCGACGCGATCCCAGGACGCATCGAGGTCCTCGAGGTGGATCACGGCGTCGTAGTCGATGATGCCGAAGCCGATCTGATCGGTCTGGCGGCGCCAGTGGGGATCTTGATCGCGGGAGTCTTGCGATGACACCACCTCGACGAACTCGGCGAAGCTGATGTCCTCGGCGAGTTCAGGGCCCGCGCCCTGCTCCTTGAGGGCGGCGAGAATCGGCTCGCTCTGCTGGAGTCCTTGCCGGATCTTCTCGAGGTAGCCGGAGAGCAGCCGCGACGCAGGCTCTCGGACGACCGTGAATCGTGTCCACTTGCGGCCGCTCAGGGCCTCCTCAAGGAGGTCGGGGGGCAACTGGAAGGGCTTGACGAACGGGGTTGCCCTGCTGCGGTCATGCGGATTCTCCTGAACCCTGAGCACGGCAGCCTGGCTCTGCCGCGCTGCCTCCATGCCGCCGAGAGTGGCCTTCATCGTGCCGCAGCCGGCCTTGGGGACCTCGACGTAGACGTAGCGGTTCACGAGCGAGATATGGGTATGGA
>CALPZT020000241.1 GCA_943328365.2 Bifidobacterium breve
CGGCACCGAGGCAGTCGGCAACCGCACGCGCGTGAAGGTCGTGAAGAACAAGGTGGCGCCGCCGTTCAAGCAGGCGGAGTTCGACATCCTGTACGGCGAGGGCATTTCGCGCGAGGGGTCGCTCATCGACCTCGGTGTCGATTGCGGCATCGTGAAGAAGTCTGGTGCCTGGTACACCTATGAGAGCGATCAGCTCGGCCAGGGCAAGGAGAATGCCCGGACCTTCCTCAAGGACAACCCCGACCTCTCCGACGATATTGAGAAGCGCATCAAGGAGCACATGGGCATCGGCCCGCGGGTCGACGCTCCGGCCGAGGCTCCCTCGACGCCAGCGGCGGCCTCGAAGCGCGCCGAGTCCGCGGCCGCTGCGAAGCGGCCAGCGGCCGTCTCCATCGATAGCTAGCAGCGGGGCGACCCGTGGGCAGGTCTGCTCATCGGTTCGAGCGCAGGCCACCGGCGTCATCAGACGACGAATCCGGTGGCCTGCGCTCGCAGGCGGACCCTGAGAGCGAGGCCAGGGCAGTCGTCCTGCGCAGGCTTACGCTGGCGGCACGGACGAGGGCCGAGCTGGCCGAGGGTCTCGCCGAGCGGGGTTTCGACATCGACGTAATCGACCGGGTCCTCGATCGCTTCGAAGAGGTCGGACTCATTGACGATGCTGCGTTCGCCGGGTCATGGGTCGCATCGCGGCATCGCACTCGTGGTGCGGCCCGTTCGGTGCTCCGGCAGGAACTGCGAAACAAGGGCGTGGACGACGAGTTGGCCGAGTCAGCGCTCGCGACCATCACTCCCGAGGACGAGTTGATCCGGGCTCGTGCGCTCGTCGACCGCAAGCTCATCAGTCTTCGCTGCGATGACCGTGAGCAGTCGGCACGACGTCTCGTTGCCTTCCTGCGCCGTCGAGGCTATGGCGGCTCAATAGCATTTACCGTCGTATCCGAGGCGCTGGATTTGCACGACGTTCAGATGGACGGATAGGTTCGAGATCGCGTGTTCATGTGAGCGCACCGCACGCGACCTTTGCACAGCACCTTCTTGAGGAGTCTTCATGCCAGGCCTGTCTTCCTGGGCGGTCCGTCGCCCGGTCATTGCCCTCGTCGCCTGGTTGGTTGCGCTCATTGCGGTGGTGGGCCTCGGCGTTGGCGTCGGCGGCACCCTGAACGACTCCTTCGAACTGCCTGACACCGAGTCGACTGCTGCGCAGAAGCTCCTCGGCGAGCTTCCGAATGCCGGAGCCGCGAATGGCGCGACCGCGCGGGTGGTCTGGTCACCGGCCGCCGGCAGCGCGGTTGACGAGGCGGCGGTCGCCAAGGTGCAGCCGCTCCTCGAGTCATTCGCCGCCCTGCCCTCGGTCGACTGCGTGTCGACTCCCTTCGGTCCGGGGCTGGGCAAGGCTTGCCCGCCGGCGCAGGCGGGGCCGTCAGAAGCCGACCTCGCTTCAATGCCCGAAGACCAGAAGGCTGCGTTCGCTGAGGCATCGAAGGCCGCCCAGCAGGCGATGTCGCCGGTGAGTCCCGACGGCAAGGTTGCCTACGCCACGATCGCCTTCACTGCCAATGGCGACACGGTCCCCACTGCGGATGCGAAGGCCATTCTCAACGGAGTGAAAGCACTCAACGGGCCCGATCTCGCGGTCGGAGCCAACGGCCAGGTGCTCGACTTCGCCGGTCAGGAGCCACCGAGCAGTGAGGGCATCGGCATCCTCGTCGCCATCGTCATTCTCCTGATCGCCTTCGGGTCCATCGTTGCCGCCGGCATGCCGATTGTCGTCGCCATCGTGGGTCTGGCCATGGGCCAGATGGCGGTTCTTGTCGTCGCCAACTTCCTCGACGTTGCGACGTTCGCACCCACGCTCGCTGCGATGATCGGTCTTGGCGTTGGCATCGACTACGCGCTGTTCGTCATGAACAGGTTCCGGCAAGCCGTCCTTGCCGGTCATGCGGCCAAGGATGCGGCGATGGAGTCCGTCGAGACCGCCGGTCGGGCCGTGCTCTTCGCCGGCGGAACCGTGATCATCGCTCTGCTCGGGCTGTTCGTCCTGCGCATCAACTTCTTCGCCGGCCTCGCTGTCGCTGCGTCGCTCACCGTGCTCATGGTCATGCTCTCGGCCCTGTGGATGCTGCCGGCGCTTCTCAGCCTGCTCGGCACCAAGGCACTCGCCCTTCGACTCCCGTGGGGCAAGAAGCCCGGCGAGGTGCACCCGGAGGGCAAGGGCTGGGCCCGGTATGGCCGCGGCCTCCAGAAGCGTCCCATCATCCCGGCGGCCATCTCCCTGCTCGTCGTGCTTGTGCTTGCGATTCCGCTGTTCAGCCTTCGGCAGGGTTTCTCGGACGATTCGGGCAAGCCAGCAGGCAGCCCGGGCCGCGTCGCGTTCGACCTCATGAGCGAGGGCTTCGGGGCCGGGGTCAATGGCCCGTTCTATGTCGCTGTGAAACTCGATAAGCCAAACGACATGGAGGCTTACGGCGCGATTGTGGGCGGGCTTGCATCGGCCGAGGGCGTGGCCGGCACTCTGCCGACCACTGCGATGCTCCCGCTGATCGCGAGCAACCCGGGCGCCTTCAGTGCCGACGGAACCGTGGCGTCGATCATGGTTGTGCCCTCGACCTCACCGCAGGATGAAGCCACGACCCAACTGCTTGATCGGCTCCGAACCGAGGTCGATCCAGCACTCGAGGGGGCGACCGGCGCGAGCATCTACGTCGGTGGTGCACAAGCCATCACGAGTGACTTCACGAGTGTGCTTACTGATGCGCTGCCGATCTTCCTGCTTGTCGTGGTGGGTCTTGGCTTCCTCGCCCTGACCCTGCTGTTCCACTCGCTCGTCGTGCCGCTCACCGCGGCGATCACCAGCCTGCTCAGCTTCGGGGCGGCCATGGGTATCACTGTCGCTGTGTTCCAGTGGGGCTGGCTGGCTGGGCCGCTCGGCATCAGCGGCACCGGGCCGATCATGCCCTTCCTGCCGATCATGGTGTTCGCGATCCTGTTCGGGCTCTCGATGGACTACCAGGTGTTCCTCGTCTCGCGCATGCAGGAGGAGTGGGCCCGCACCGGCGACAACGCGGCATCGGTACGCCGCGGGCTCGCCGGCTCAGGCCGGGTCGTGATGATCGCTGCCGCGATCATGGCGAGCGTTTTCCTCGCCTTCGTGCCGACCCCCGACGCGACGATCAAGCTCTTCGGAATCGCGCTGGCATCAGCGGTCATCATCGATGCCTTCATCGTCCGGCTCATCCTCGTGCCGTCGCTCATGTCGATCTTCGGCAAGGCGAACTGGTGGCTGCCCGGCTGGCTCGACCGGATTCTGCCGCGGGTCCAGATCGAGCCGGGCGAGGACGAGATCGCTGACGTCGACGATCCTGCGCCGGCCGGAGCATCCGTTTCCGCGGGCGGATAGGGGCCGCTGCTCGTGGCGATCATCCGGATCACTGATCCCGCAGACGAGCGCCTCGGCGACTACACGAACCTGACCGATGTCGCGCTGCGATCCAAGCACGAGCCCGCTATGGGCCTGTATATCGCGGAGAGTTCCGAGGTCATCCGAATCGCGGTGGGAGCCGGTCATCGGCCTCGTTCACTCATCATGGCCGAGCGCTGGCTCGATGACATTGATCCTGTGCTAGCGGAGGTGGGCGCGGGGGAGCACGGTGACATCCCCGTGTATGTCGCCGACGCTGATGTGCTGCGCGCGATCACGGGATTCCACCTCCATCGAGGCGCACTCGCCGCGATGCGCCGGCCGCCCTTGGTGCCGGTGGCCGAACTCCTTGCCGGCGTGTGCTCGCAGGGGAGTCCGGTGCGGGTCGTCGTGCTCGAGGACATCGTCGACCACACGAATGTCGGTGCCATCTTCAGGAGCGTCGCGGCGCTCGGTGCCCATGCAGTACTCGTGTCGCCGCGCTGTGCCGATCCGCTCTACCGGCGCAGTGTGCGGGTGTCGATGGGCACCGTCTTCCTCGTCCCCTGGACAAGGATGCCGGAGTGGAGCACGAGCCTCGATGAACTGAGGAACGCAGGCTTCGTGGTCGCGGCTCTGGGGCTCTCTGATGACTCGCTCGACCTCGATGCATTTGTGCTTGAGGCACCTGAGC
>CALPZT020000242.1 GCA_943328365.2 Bifidobacterium breve
CGAGGATGCTCGCGCCATCCGGCGGGCCGGCGATGTCGACGATCGGCAGGACCATGACCGTGACGGCCACGGCCACGACGCCATCGCTGAAGGAGATGAGGCGCGCGAAGGGAACACCGGCCACAGGCTCCGAGGGCATGGCAGCATCATCGCACTCCCTCCGGCCCCCGAGCGGCGAGAGACAATGAAGACAGAGGATGGGCCACATGCGGCAAGTTCAGGTCGACTTCAACAACGTCGTCGGTTCCGGCGTACTCCGGTGCCCACGCACGGCCAGCCGTTCGTCACGGGTGAGCGTCTTCGCGTGTTCGACGAGGGTACGGGCATGTACGAGGCCGTCGTCGTGGGAGTTGAGTGGGACACGGCCTTCATCGAGGTCTCGTCCGAGCCTCTGGCGACCTGAGCGTTGGCAACCACGCTGGGCCACTTATCTGACGCCCAGCACAGAAAGCGCACCGAACGCCGAACAGTGCCGCGACAAACGACACGAGCCTGATGGACCTCGAGCGGCGCATGCGTCATTCGACAGTCAATGCTGCAATGGCCTCCGCACACGCCTTGCGCGACAACGGGCGAAGCATTGCAGAGGACATGAACGCGCAACGAGCGACGGTGGTTGACGTGACGAAGCGGAAGAAGTCACTCTGAATCGTCATAGATAGGGCTGGAGTCTCTCTCTACCGGCGAGAATGCTGAGCAACACTGCGCATCCGAGCAACGAGTTCCATCACTTCGTCCTCTCCGAATGCATCTGACGGTGTCGACTCTGCATCGTCGCAGCATGGTGGCTTCGTGCGCTTCGCGCCCGGCTCAGGTCGATGACCTACCAGCCGATACAACTCGTCGTAGACATTCACCTCCGAATCGAACAGGTGCTCACCGACAAGGAGAACCCATGCCACGTCATCGAGGCTAAAGGTCACCACGGCGCGGATGCGTCCCCGAACATGCTTCACGCACAATCGTTCGATGACAGGGCCGGTCAGGCGGTAGCCCATAGCAGCGCAACCTTCGTGTGCCAACGCGTCAAGGAACGCGTTGTATGCCCGCAGGTTTGGCCCCCGCAGCCCGGTGACACGACTCGTGGCGAGCGGGGTCTGCCTTACTTCAGGCACTTGGTCGAGCTCGAACGACTTCGCCTTGGCCCTGTTTCATTTGACCCAGGCTCTCCTGCAGGTCCTTGCTCTCGATCAGAGATGTGTCGGACAGCCTTCGATACACCTCGTCCAAGAGACCGCGCGTCTGCCCAGCAGCCCTCAACCCCTCGACAAGGTGCAGGACGGTGTGGACGCTGAGCGGATCCAGAAGCACGCGCGGCTCAGTGCGGGCGATGCCCAGTGCGCCCTCCGATGCCCACGCGCGCACCGTCTTCTCGGTTAGGCCCAGCACCTTGCTCACGGATACGGGCCGAATCGGCCCAAGATCGCTGATCAAGTCCATCGCAACCCTCAGCTGCTCTGCCCGCTGCTTGGGGTCTGGGAGGTTGCCCGCGAACACCTCGAGCATTTCAGCCCTCTCAAAAGTCTTGATGACGAGACTTGATTCGACGGCTGCCTTCGACATTGCACCTCCCAGATCTGACTTCCTATTTTGGTGTCATTTTTCGATAGCGTCAAGGCGGGTGTCCGCGATCAGCCACACGGCGGCCTCGTCCAGGTCGAGCGTGGGCGAAGTTGATGCCGCCGCCCATAGTCGCGCCGAGAACAGCGCGAGCTCTCAGCTCCGTCCGCCGGGCGCTAGCGATGTATGTCTCGAACAGCTCACTACACGCCGAATATTGGTGTATGAATAGTGTACGTTTTCCACATGTCACGCACGAACATCGACATTGACGATGCGCTCCTGAAGATTGTCATGCAGCGATACGACCTTCGAACGAAGACCGAGGCGGTCGACTACTCCCTGCGAAGGCTCGCAGGGATTCCGATGACCCGTGAGGAGACCCTCGCCATGTTCGGAACCCTCCCCGGTTTCCAGGTGCCGGCGGATGAAGGCCCTTGATCCGTATCGCACCCTCGACCATCCTCGTCGATACATCGGTGTGGGTTGATCACCTTCGGGGCACGGACAACCGGTCCGTTCGTCGTCTCGGCTCGTTGCTCCGGAGCGGCTCGAGTGTCTGCGCCACGGAGCCAATCCTCATGGAGTTGCTCGCCGGCGCGCGAACCGATGCCGAGCGGCACGATCTTCGGCGGATGATCACCGGCCAGCGCTGGCTACCGGTCGATCCGGCAGCCGACTTCGAGTCGGCCGCCATCATCTACGCAGCCTGCCGATCGGCCGGGTTCACCCCCGGCGGTCTCACGGACTGCATGATCGCTGCCATCGCCATTCGTACCGGATCAACCCTCCTCGCTGGTGATCAGGGCTTCGCCCGGATGGCGCTCATCGTCGCCCTCCAACTCGACGCTCCAGAAAGTCTCCGGGCCTCGAGTCCCGGAGACAGCTGAGGGCCATCGCGATCTACGGCACCTTGACCGTGTTCCCTCTTCTCTCGCGCAGGGAGAGGATGAGGAGCATCACCATGACCGGGACGACGACCCAGTTGAGGGCGGCTCCCGGTGCCGTCCCCACGGATTCAATCGGCTTGAGAGACCCAGCGAGACCGCGAAGCAGTGGCTCGAGGACGAACACGAGCAGGACGAGTGGCGTGAGCCCGCGATAGCGCAGAAGCAGCACCCAGAGCAGCGCGGCGAGCAGCAGCTGGATGGCGCCCCACTGCCCGAAGATCGCGATGATATTGCTGCCACCTTCGACTGTGGTGTCGATCGTGGCGATGCTCTCGGCACCGCCGTCAGGGGCGAGAACATGGATGAGGCTTCGGACGGTGATGATGACGAGAAACGCCATCGCGGCCCACCGCACGAACTGCGGGCCCTTGTAGTCGCGGGCATCGCTCGGCAGCAGGTTCGACAGGCTCATGTTTGCGTCAGCCTAGACCGAGGGCAAAGAACTGCATCGCTCAGGCAAGGCCTTCGATGGCCCGCTGCAGTTGCGCGGCATGATCTGCGGGATGGGCGATGTAGTTGTCGAGCCAGGTGCGCACCGAGTACGCGCCGGATTCGCTGTGCTGCCCCGTGCGATCGAGATCGTCATCGGTGAGCCGGCGGATGATATCGAGCGATGATGCCCGCACGGCCCGGAATACCAGGAGCGAGTTCTCGACCGGCAACTGCTCGTAGCCGAGGGTCGGGCACTGCGCCCACGCCGCCTCGTCGTAGCCCTGGATCACCGAGCCGCTCGGCTCAGCGAGCAGCCTGCGAAGCCGCGCATACGACTGGGCCTCGCTGTCGGCGACATGATGGATCACCTGTCGTGCCGACCATCCGCCTGCACCGCGGACGTCAAGGAGCGCCAAGGGGACCGTCGAGGCGAGCTGATCGAAGGACTCGGTGGACGCCTCGTAGGCGTCGGCATACTCGGTGATGTGCACGACGCGAGTGTACGACTGGGAGGCTAGGAGGGCATTGCTTCGAGGTGGCCGCAGTCACGAGCACCGCAGGCAGCGATCAGCCGCGCGAAATCCCCCGGATTCCATCCCGAGACGAAATCCGCGTGCAGGCTCGCGGGTGGCCCCGATGACAGCTGGATGTCGTCGAGCGGCCCGTCGTCCTGCGTGAAGCTGCGGAACATCACGACCATTGCGAGCTGCTCGGGGTGGCCTGAAGGGCAGCCGTCGGCGGTCGGGTACGCCATATGTGACCTATGGTCGGCACTGTCGAGATGCTGGCCGTCCCAGCAGGATGGAAAGTCGATCTCGGCGAGATACCAGCCATCAGCCTTGCACGGCGGCGGATTCATCTGGCCGTAGTCACTCGACTGCTGGCATGACCAACTCGACCACTTGGGATTCGTCGCATCGCGACGGGCGGCGTCACCGGCCACCATGATGAGCCCGCGTGGGATCGCCTGGGCCCCCTTGGGCAGGTAGTAGTAGACCTGCAGGGCGTCGCCCTCCTGAACCCGACCATGACTGAACAGGCTCGGCATCCAGTAGGTCGAATGGTCCTGAGGGAGCGAGCAAGAATGCCGGCCGCCTGCAAGCCTGCTCGGACTCGAGGAGGCGAAGATCCGTCGGGCTCCGAAGAAA
>CALPZT020000243.1 GCA_943328365.2 Bifidobacterium breve
CGCCATCACGATGCGCGCGCGGGGCTCAGGCACCGAATATCGGCGAGCAGCGAGCCGGTAGCCGTCAGATGCGATGACGTGGAATGTCACGGGCACTACCTCAGGGGCCTGCTCGGTGGGACGATTCGGGCTCACCCTTGCACCTGAATCTCGCGCGGCGCGCACTCTGAACGCTCAAGGAATGAGCCTGACGGCTCGAGGAATTGGACGGGGATGACAGGCACGGCGACTCCTTGCACGGCTCAACGGACAACGAACAAACTATGATGGTCATCATAGTCTTACACGATGTACGTGATCATCGGTAAGGAAACGGGACGGGCTGGTGTCGTCGGAGTCGCGCGACCGCATGATCACCGCAGCAACCCGGCTGCACCAACGGCACGCGTATGACGTTCAGGCAGCAATCCTTGGCACTCGCTGCGCACTGTCATGAGTCGGGTTGTCACCGCCTGCTCGGTCTCACAGCACCCTGAGGGCGGGCCGAAGGTCGGGGTCAGTCGAGTAGCGGTGAGAGATCGCGCGAACTGGGGTGACTCAGGACGTCACAGCCGCTTTCCTGCAGGACGTCCGCCATAGGGCGACTGGAGTCGACTGCCCGGGCGGGCCGTGGTCGGCCGGAGGCGGCGAAGCAGGCCACCGCCTGCGCCCGCTCGGTCGTGAACCGCGGCTGGTACCGCACACCGTCGAAGCTGGCATCGGCGAAGGCTGCCGCCCAGCGTTGAGCGAGTTCGTACGACACAGCGCTCGACAGCTCCTGTGTCACGCCGTGTAGCACGGCGTCGGAGGCGAGCAGGTCGGCCAGGCGGCCCGGGTCGTATTCGGCCCGTGAGATCCGCACGCCTTCCACTTCGTCATGAGCGATGAGGCGGCCGGGGCGGCCAAGCCGTTCCCGCGCTGCGGCAACTTCGGAACTGGCCCAGTAGCAGCTGCCTGCAGGATGCGCCAGGTCGAAGCGACCGCCGACGGTGCCATCGGTGCCGGGGACACTGGAGTAGAACCAGCAGCCGCCGTCACGCTGCCGTGGCCGGTGACTGTGAGCACGGAACCACACACCCGTGCCTGGGGTGAAGTGCGGGAATGTGCCGTCGATGCCTTCCGGCTCACCTTGGCGCTGCCGGTCGCGTCGGGTCAAGCCGTGACCGCCTGTGCGTACTGCACGGCGAGCCGCGTGACAACGTCGCGCTCCTTGTCGCTGGCGGCAGCGGCCTTCAGCGGCGAGCGGCCCCGCAGTTCGTCATGGTCGGTGACCAGCCACAGGGCAGCGCCCCAACGCGGTGCGGTCTTGAGAGCGGCGAGCAGCGGAACAAGGGAACGCCGCACAGCATGAGCCTGTACGTCGAACTGAAACGCGGGGTACACCCACATGTTGTCGCTGGTGCGTGCCGCGAGAATCGTCCCGCGGGTACGGCGATCGGCGAGCGCCTGCTTGCTTGGTACGTCGAGCAGGCGCATGACGCCCGTCGACGAGTAGAACGGCCCCAGTAGCGTGTCGTACTCGGACCTCGTCGTGGCGCCGGGGACGGCGGCCGCCATCGTGTCGGCCAGCTCGGCAGGCGCAGGGAGCGGGCTGCCGGATTGTGCGAGGCGCGGGACTATCACGTGCAGGTGTCGACGCAGCGAGTTGAGAACCTCCTCCTCATACTCGTGCTCGGTGCCGTAGCCGCCGAGGTTCAGCGCGCTCGTCGTCATTTCCGCCTCCAGTCAAGTGGGTCAAGTACCACCGTACGCACTTGAGTGATTGTGGTCAAGTAGGTCAAGGTGCGCGTCCAGTGGATATTCCGCCTCCCGAGGTCGGAAAGCCCGTAGCGTGGAGCCGCAGCAACGCCGGCAGATGGGAAGGAGACTATGATGATCATCATAGTCTTACACGACGTACCTGATCATCGGCAAGGAAGGGGGACGGGCTGGTGTCATCGGAGTCGCGCGACCGAATGATCGCCGCAGCAACTCGGCTGCTCGCGCGCGACGGGCTCGAAGGCACGTCCTTCTCGACCGTGCTCGCCGAGAGCGGGGCGCCGCGCGGCTCGATCTACCATCACTTTCCCGAGGGAAAGGACCAGCTCGTCCGCGAGGCCGTGGAGGAGGTTGGCCGCCTCTTCGTGACCTACCTCGACAGCCTGACGCCGGCGACGCCGCGCGACGCCGTGCGCGAGGTCACCGCCGTATGGAGGAGCGTGCTCGAGAGTTCGCGCGTGACCTCGGGTTGCGCGATTGCGGCAGTCGCGATCGCAGGCGACACCGGTCCGCGTGCGGCAACGGGCGCGGTGTTCATCGCCTGGCAGGCCTCAATCTCGGCGCTGCTCCAACGATCGGGGCTGAATAGGCCAACGTCTGATGCGATCGCGCCGATGATGATCGCCTCGATCGAAGGAGCCCTCGTGATGTCCAGAGCCCAGGAGTCGCTCAAGCCGTTCGATTCCGTTGTCGCTCAACTTGAGCGACTCGTCACGACCAAGTCTGGATAGGACCAAATTTCCGACCTCGACGTGAATCGGCCCCCGGAGATTTCCGGGGGCCGATTCACCGATCCGAGCCCTGGGGCCTGCCTGCTCCCTAGTTCGCAGGCTCAGCAATCCAGGCCTTGACGGGATGCGACCACAGCAGGAGGGCGCCTACGAGCGCGGCTCCCTGAACCACCACCATGAACAGGACAGTGTCTTCCTGAATGGCTGATCCGGTGCCTTCGGAGAGGAGCGGGATGAACGAGCCGATGAACGCAATCAAGGCAGTGATGGTGAGGGTGAGTCGGACGCCCGGACGGAGGGCCCCCTGCCAAAGAAGGATGCCGAGAAGAATGAAGACCGTGGCAACAACGGCGAAAACGGACGTTGCAAACGCCATCCACTCGTGAACCTCAACGCTCGATGCCGACTCAAGTCCCGAAACGGCTTGATATTCGCTGATTCGGGCATCGATGGACGCGAAGTCGCCTGCATGGGAAATCTGGATCAGTGAATTTGAGCCGTACGCGATTCCTGCAACAATTGCGCTGCAGGCGGAGAATGCGACCTGCCACGGTGCCTTGGCGATGCTCGACATTTCATGTACCTCTTCTATTGTCCAGAGGCAGCGCCCCCGGAGTTCCACCGCAAGATGAATTGACGTGCAGCGGTGGAGGCAGGGCTCACCCTAGCCGCGCGTACCAGTTTCCACGCGAGTCCCTGCGCGGACGTGCAAACCTTTGGACCGTCCGGCGAGACGGGATTCTTCAGATGGCGGGCCGCAGTTCGTCGAGTACCGCGGTCAGGGCACTGTCAGTTTTGAACCATGCCGAGGTGTTTCGGCTGTCCCGATCAGTCGCTTCGGTAGACATCTGATCGATGATCGATGCGCAGGAATCTCGACACGGTTGGCCCGTCGTCAATGGAGTACAGGATCCGGTAGGCGCCGCGACGAGCACCGAACAGCCTCATGAGTTCCCGCTGGAGTGGTGTGCCGACTCGGCGTGGGAAGGCGGCCAGATCTCCGAAAACAAACTCGACAGTCGCGTGGACGATGCGTGGCGGGATGCGCTGCAGGTCGCGCCTTGCAGTTGCGGTCACGACGACCTCGCGGCTCACCGCTCGACGGTCGGGGCGTTGAACTCCGCTCGGATCTGCTCCTGCGTGAGGACGCGGCCGGCAGCGACGTCGGCGATCGCCTCGCCGATCGACTCACGGATGCCGGGCTGGGACAGCCAGAACAGTGTCTCCTGAAGCGACTCCCACTCGTCCATACCGATCAGCACCGCGGCCGGGGTGCCGTTCTTGGTGATCGTGACCTGTTCAGGGGTTCTTGATGCGGCATCGACCAGGTCGTTGAGTCGGTCCTCAACTTCCGAGATCGGCAGCATCTGCATGGAGAAACCATAGGCTGAATCAACACCCATCAGGGTCCTGCAGTCGTCGGAGATGAGGCCTGCGTGATCCCTCCGATCACCCGCCTCCCACCGGCGCACACATGCCCGCCTTGGCCGAACGAAGTGTCGCGATCCGCGCCAAACTCATCGCGGCGACGCAGGATGTCGTACGAGAGATCGGATACGCGCACGCCACCACGCGAGCCATCGCCGAAGCGGCGGGCGTGGC
>CALPZT020000244.1 GCA_943328365.2 Bifidobacterium breve
CAGGAGATCGACCATGATTCGCAACGCGCAGCAACCCTCCGGAATGCGGTTCCACCGGTATTCGCCGTTCACTCCGATCGAGATTCCCGACCGCACCTGGCCGGACGCAGTGATCACCCAGGCGCCACGCTGGTGCGCTGTCGATCTGCGCGACGGCAACCAGGCCCTCATCGACCCGATGACCCCGCAGCGCAAGCTGCGGATGTTCAACCTCCTCGTGTCCATGGGCTACAAGGAGATCGAAGTCGGGTTCCCATCGGCATCCCAGCTCGACTTCGACTTCGTCCGGCTCCTCATCGATGACGGCCTCATCCCCGACGACGTCGTCATCCAGGTCCTCACCCAGTCACGCGAGCACCTCATCGAGCGCACCTTCGAGTCGATTCGCGGCGCCAAGCAGGCCATCGTCCACCTCTACAACTCCACCTCGACCCTGCAGCGACGGGTCGTCTTCGGCCTCGATCGTGCCGGCATCGTCGACATTGCCGTCCATGGGGCGCAGTTGTGCGCGAAGTTCGCCGAGCAGATCGCCGACGAGACCGACGTGTTCTTCGAGTACTCCCCCGAGTCCTACACCGGCACCGAACTCGACTTCGCCGTCGAGGTCTGCGATGCCGTGACCGATGTCTGGCAGCCGACTCCCGACCGCAAGGTCATCATCAACCTGCCTGCCACCGTCGAAATGGCGACCCCGAACATCTACGCCGACTCCATCGAGTGGATGACTCGCAACCTCGCCCGGCGCGATTCGCTCATCATCTCCCTGCATCCCCATAACGACCGCGGAACTGCTGTTGCTGCTGCGGAACTCGGCTACATGGCCGGCGCCGATCGCATCGAGGGCTGCCTGTTCGGCAATGGCGAGCGCACCGGCAACGTCTGCCTCGTCACACTGGGCATGAATCTCTACAGCCAGGGCATCGATCCGGAGATCGATTTCAGCGATATCGACGAGGTGCGCCGCACCGTCGAGTACTGCAATCAGATCCCGGTTCACGAGCGCCATCCGTATGGCGGCGACCTCGTCTACACGGCGTTCTCCGGCTCGCATCAGGACGCCATCAACAAGGGCCTCACGATCATGGAGTCCGATGCCTCGGCAGCGGGGGTCGGCGTCGATGACTTTCACTGGGCAGTCCCCTACCTGCCGATCGACCCCAAGGATGTCGGGCGTACCTATGAGGCCGTCATCCGGGTGAACTCCCAATCGGGCAAGGGCGGAGTCGCGTACATCATGCGCACCGAGCACAAGCTCGAACTCCCCCGGCGACTGCAGATCGAGTTCTCGCAGGTCATCCAATCGGTCACCGATGACGAGGGCGGCGAGGTCGGCCCCGGCGACATGTGGTCGATCTTCTCCGGCGAGTACCTCCCCGATCCCAAGGCTCCGTGGGGCCGTTTCGCCCTGAAGTCGGTCAAGCACGAGTCAGCGGTCGACGGCGACACGTCCGTCCATGCGGTCATCACCGACAACGGACAAGACGTCGCCCTCGACGGGTCTGGCAATGGACCCATTGCCGCCTTCTGCGATGCACTGAGCCGGCACGGCATCGACGTGAGGGTGCTCGACTACGCCGAGCATGCAATGAGCGCGGGGGGCGATGCCACTGCCGCCTCCTACATCGAGTGCGCGGTCGACGGCCGGGTCCTGTGGGGTGTCGGGATTGATCCGTCGATCACCACGTCGTCCCTCAAGGGCATCATCAGCGCGGTGAACAGAGGCCTTCGAGGCTAGCCGGCGACAATCTCGTCCGGGCTCTGCGCGAACTGGCTTTCGTACAGATCGAAGTAGAAGCCCTGCTCTTGCATGAGTTCGTCATGGGTGCCCTGCTCGACAATGCTCCCCTTGTCCATGACGAGGATGACATCGGCGTTCCGGATCGTCGAGAGCCGATGGGCAATGACGAAGCTCGTGCGACCCCGCCGCAGTTCGGCCATGGCACGCTGGATGAGGACCTCGGTGCGGGTATCGACCGAGCTAGTCGCCTCATCGAGGATGAGCACGGCGGGGTCGGCGAGGAACGCACGTGCAATCGTGAGGAGTTGGCGTTCACCGGAGCTGACGTTCTCCGCGAGGTCGGTGAGCAACGACTCGTAGCCGTCGGGGAGGGTGCTGATGAAGTGCTCAGCGAATGACGCCCTGGCCGCGCGCTCGATGTCAGCCGACGTGGGGCTCTCGGCGCCGTAGGCGATGTTGTCGTAGATCGTGCCCTCGAACAGCCATGCATCCTGCAGCACCATGCCGAAGCAGCGCCTGACTTCCTCGCGGGTCGCGTCGCGGGTATCGATGCCATCGATGAGGATCCGACCGGACTGCACCTCGTAGAACCGCATGAGCAGATTCACGAGGGTGGTCTTGCCTGCACCGGTGGGGCCGACGATCGCGATGGTCTGCCCCGGCTCGACATCGAGGCTCAGATCCTCGATGAGCGGCACATCCTCGAGGTACCGGAAGCGAACGTTCTCGAATCGAATGCGGCCTGCCGGATCGATGATTCGGGCCGGCGACTCGCTGTCCGGCGACTCCTCCGGAACATCGAGAATCTCGAAGACCCGTTCGACGGACGCCGCGCCCGACTGCAGCAGGTTGGCCACCCCGGCGATCTGCATGATCGGCATCGAGAACTGGCGCGAGTATTGGATGAACGCCTGCACGTCGCCAAGCGACATCGTGCCGCTCGCAACTCGTAGGCCGCCGAAGACCGCGATCGCCACGTAGTTGAGGTTCGAGATGAACGTGAGGGCCGGCTGGATGAGGCCCGAGATGAACTGCGCTCGGAAACTGCTCTCGTACATCCGCTCATTCGCTGCATCGAACTCCGCGATTGCCTGCTGCCGATGCCCGTAGACCCGAACCAGCTCATGGCCGGAGAACGTCTCTTCAACATGCGCGTTCACGGTTCCGGTCCATGCCCACTGGTCGACGAAGTGCGGCTTGGAGCGCTTGGCAATGAGCATCGTCACGAAGAACGAGAGCGGCACGGTGAGGACGGAGATGATGGCGAGCAGCGGACTTATCCAGACCATCATGGCGAGCACGCCCATGACGGTGAGGATGGAGGTAACCAACTGGGTGAGGGTCTGCTGGAGGGTCGTGGCGATATTGTCGATGTCGTTCGTGACCCGGCTGAGGAGGTCTCCGCGAGGCGTGGAGTCGTAGTACTTCAGCGGCAGCCGGCCGAGCTTGTGATCGACTTCCTCCCGAAGCCGGAACATCGTGCGCTGGGTAACACCGGCCATGATTGAGTTCTGCGCCCAGGAGAGCAGTGCGCTCACGAAGTAGATGACGGCGACGAGCGAGATGATCCGTGCCAGTTCGCCGAAGTCGACACCGTTGCCGGGGTTCAGGGTCATGGCCCCGACCATCCCGGCCTGACGATCGTCGCCCGATGCCTTGAGCCCGGCGACCGCCTGCTCCTGGGTCACGCCGCTCGGGATCCGGGCGGAGATGACGCCAGCGAAAATCACGTTCGTCGCATTGCCGAGGAGCTTCGGTCCGAGTACGGCGAGGAACACGCTCACGCTGCCGAGCACGAACACGGCACCGACGAGCCAGCGCTCGGGATGCAATCGCTCCGCGAATCGGCGAATGGCACCGCGGAAATCGGTCGCCTTCTCCGTCGACGGTCCCATCGCCATCCGATTCGCACCCATCGGACCCCCACCTGCCGGACCCCCACCTGCCGGCCGCCCCGGGCTCATCATGCTCATACGGCGCTGTCCATTTCGGCCTGAGACAGGGCGATCTCCCGGTAGGTCTCGCAGGTGTCGAGGAGCTGGGCATGCGTGCCGACGCCCACGACGTGTCCGTAGTCCATGACGACGATCTGGTCGCAGTGGAGAATCGAGCCGACCCGCTGCGCCACCATGACCACGGTCGCTCCTCGCGTCTGCTGCGCAAGGGCCGCGCGCACGCGCGCATCGGTCGCGTAATCCAATGCGGAGAAGCTGTCGTCGAACAGGTAGATGGCCGGGCCGCGCACGATGGCGCGCGCGATCGACATCCGTTGGCGTTGACCACCGGAGAGGTTCGCCCCGCCTTGATCGACGGTCGACTCCAGTTGATCC
>CALPZT020000245.1 GCA_943328365.2 Bifidobacterium breve
AGCACCTCCGCGTCATACCCCCCGGCATCGGCGTAGTCACTTATCGCGTGGGCGTAGGCCATCTGCGTCGCCTCGTCCTCTCGCTCCATCATGAGCACCTCAGCGGCATCGAGTGCGGCGGCCGCCGTCATCAAAGGCCGCGGGCTCATGTGAACGAGGAGATCGCGTACCGTGCCCTCCGTCATCTGCCCGATGAACTGACGCATGAACGTGAGCCCGCCGCTGGAGTAAATCGAGCCTTGCTCCGGCTCGATATCGCCGGCGATCATCCGCATCAGCGTTGTCTTTCCGGCGCCATTCGCCCCAACGAGGGCTGCCGTCGCGCCCTCGGGCACCCGGAACGTCACGTCATCGAGGAGCACCCTGCCGTCGGACAGCGAGTAGGTCACATGCTGGACATCGATGTGACTCACTGAGCGGTGTCACCGAGACGAGACATCCACACCTTGCGCAGCGGCTCGGTGATCTCCCATTGCGTTCGCGCACCCGCCTGCAGCCTTCCGACCACGCCCGGTGCGAGGTCGATCACCCCGCCCTGCTCGCACGTCACCCGGCCGCGTCCGCTGATCACCACGAAGATCTCGCTCACCTCGACATCCGTCGAGACTCCAGCCGAGTGCTCCCACACGCCGACAGCCATGCCTTCGAAGGGCGCCATGGTCACCGCACCCGTCGACACGCCGGATGTCTGGCCCATGGTTGGGGGCAGGGGGCTGAGAGGAACATCAAGGGCATGGACGTTGACTGAACTGATCACGGGAGACACCGTAGATGCTCGCTCTCACGCCTCGTCGGCGGACGTCTGCTGGTGGCGCATCGCCCTCGTGACCCGCTGTCGCGCCTCAAGCTCATCGTCGGGTGGGTAGCCGACAGCTTCGAGGACGAGGGGATACGCAGGCATCACCGCCGCGTACGGTGTTCGCGAGCGCCCCGAGAGGATCTCCGCGGGCCACGACGCCGGCTTTCGGCCATCGCCGACCGGCAGGAATACGCCAACGATGCTCCTCACCATCGAGCGGCAGAAGGCATCCGCCTGGATGGTCAGGACGGCGGTACCGTCCGGCTCGCGCTCCCACCGCAAGACCTCGATTTCACGGATGGACGTGGCTCGCTCGCGCTGCTTGCAGAACGCCGTGTAGTCATGCTCGCCGATCAGCCCGAGCGCCGCCTCGTTCATCGCATCGAGATCAAGGCGGCGAAACCACGGCATGGATACGTGCCGCAACAGCGGATCCGGCCCACTGGGGTCATCGCTCACCCGATAGGTGTAACGGCGCCACAGGGCGCTGAATCGAGCGTCGAAGCCCTCCGGGGCTCGCTGAACTGCCCAGACCCGAATATCGCCCGGCAATGCTCGATTGATTCGGTGGGCGTCGAAGTACGGGTCCCATTCCTCGATCCCCACATCGAGATGCGCAACCTGGCCCCGAGCATGCACACCGGCGTCTGTGCGCCCCGCACAGGTGATCTCAAGGGGGCTGCGGATGATCGTGGACAGCACCTGCTCGAGTTCGCCCTGAACCGTCCGGAGGCCCCTTTGACGAGCCCAGCCGGCAAAGTCACGGCCGTCATAGGAAATGTCCAACCGCATGCGAAGCAACCCGCCCCCTGATGAACCGGGGACGGGCTGCTCGTGAACGTGTGACGCTGTCAGGACTTGTCGTCCGACTCGTCGGCGGCAACCTCGTCGACGACAACAACATCATCGACAACTTCCTCGTCGACCACAGCCTCCTCGGCGACAGTCACTTCTTCCACCACTGACTCGTCAATCGCTGCCGGAGCCGCCACTGGCGCAGCCTTCTCCTTCGCTGCCCGCTTCGTGGCTGCGGTGGCCTCAGCCACGGTGCGCTCAGCGAGAGGCTCGCAGAGTTCGATCACGGCCATCGGCGCGTTATCGCCCTTCCGCGGACCGATCTTCGTAATGCGGGTGTACCCACCCTGCCGGTTCTCGAACCGAGGTCCGATCTCCGTGAAGAGCGTATGGATCACTGACTTGTCGCGCACCACGGTCATCGCCCGACGGCGTGCGTGCAGGTCGCCCCGCTTTGCGAAGGTGATGAGTCGCTCGGCAAGCGGTCGCAACCGCTTCGCCTTGGCCTCGGTCGTGGTAATCCGACCGTGCTCGAACAACGCAGTGGCGAGATTCGCCAGCATCAACCGCTCATGGGCCGGGCCACCGCCGAGGCGGGGACCCTTGGTTGGCGTAAGCATTGTCGTTCTCCTGTCGAGAGTCGTTCAGTCGTTGGGGTGGTGTTTAGAGCTGCTCGTCCTCAGCAAAGGCGAGCTCGACATCGTCATCGTCGTCGTAGTAGACGGCGGCACCAGGATCAAACCCGGGGGGGCTGTCCTTGAGTGCCAGGCCAAGGCTCGCAAGCTTCACCTTGACCTCATCGATCGACTTCGCGCCGAAGTTGCGGATGTCGAGCAGGTCGGCCTCACTGCGGGTGATGAGCTCGCCCACCGTGTGAATGCCCTCGCGCTTCAAGCAGTTGTACGAGCGCACGGTCATGTCGAGTTGCTCAATCGGAGTCGAAAGCTGCTCGGCCACGAACGCATCGGTCGGCGATGGGCCAATATCGATGCCTTCTGCCTCGAGGTTCAGCTCGCGTGCGAGGCCGAAGAGCTCAACGAGGGTCTTGCCCGCAGACGCAACCGCGTCGCGGGGCCGCATTGACTGCTTGGTCTCGATATCCACGACGAGACGATCGAAGTCAGTGCGCTGCTCGACGCGGGTGGCCTCGACCTTGTACGTCACCTTCAGGACCGGTGAGTAGATCGAGTCAACCGGAATGCGGCCGATCTCCTGGCCGGGCTGCTTGTTCAAGGTGGCAGAGACGTAGCCGCGGCCACGCTCGACAACGAGCTCGATCTCAAGCTTGCCCTTGCCATTGAGCTCGGCAATGTGAAGGTCGGGGTTGTGCACCTCGACGCCCGCCGGCGGCTGGATATCGGCCGCAACGACCATACCGGGACCCTGCTTGCGCAGGTACATGACCACAGGCTCATCGTGCTCGGACGACACCACGAGCTGCTTGATATTCAAGATCAGCTCGGTGACATCTTCCTTGACGCCGGGAACCGTAGTGAATTCGTGGAGCACACCGTCAATGCGGATGCTCGTGACCGCAGCTCCGGGGATAGACGAGAGCAGCGTGCGGCGGAGAGAGTTTCCGAGGGTGTATCCGAACCCGGGCTCAAGTGGCTCGAGGACAAAGCGCGAGCGGAATTCACTCAGGGGCTCTTCGGTAAGCAATGGGCGCTGGCTAATCAGCACGATGGGCATCCTTCCCGTGACGACCGCGATTTGACGTCACGAATTTCCTTGCGAATGAAGCCCGGGCCTGGGAAGGCCCGGGCACATGACTACTTGGAGTACAGCTCGACGATCAGCTGTTCGTTGACAGGGGTGTCGATCGCCTGGCGTCCCGGAAGCGCGTGCACGAGAATCCGCATCTTGGACGGGATCACCTCGAGCCATGCCGGCACGATCCGCTCGCCGATCTCTGCGTGCGCGATGACAAACGGAGTCATCTCCCGCGACCCAACGCGTACCTCGACAATGTCGTTCGGGGAGACGCGGTAGGACGGAATGTTGACCTTGTGACCGTTGACCGTGAAGTGGCCGTGGGTGACGAACTGTCGTGCCATGTCTCGCGACTTCGCGAAGCCTGCTCGGAAGACCACATTGTCAAGTCGAGACTCGAGGATCTGGAGCAGGTTCTCACCGGTCTTGCCGGACTGCCGCTGTGCTTCCTTGAAGTAGTTCGAGAACTGCTTCTCGAGCACGCCGTACATGCGGGTCGCCTTCTGCTTCTCACGAAGCTGCAGCAGGTACTCGCTCTCCTTGGTCCTGCCACGGCCATGCTGACCGGGAGGGTAGGGCCGCTTCTCGAAGGGGCATTTCGGCGACTCGCACTTGGAGCCCTTGAGGAACAACTTCATCTTCTCGCGACGGCACCGCTTGCAGTCGGCGTCTACGTAACGCGCCATAAGTCAATATCTCCTGTGATTCTGCGCGCGGTCAGACGCGACGACGCTTGGACGGGCGGGTGCCGTTGTGCGGAA
>CALPZT020000246.1 GCA_943328365.2 Bifidobacterium breve
ACGATCGCAATGTCGATGACGATGCGAAGAGCGAGGGACCACACATCGCTCATCGCCTCGTGCCTCAATCTCCCAGTGCGGCGAGGGAGGGATTTGAACCCCCGGAGAGTTTCCCCTCGGGCGCTTTCAAGGCGCCTGCATTCGGCCGCTCTGCCACCTCGCCTGATGTTTCGAGCCAGCGCAACCGTACCCGACCGCCCCACCCCTCCCGTCATTTCGTCCAGCATCCGGCGCAAATGACGCAAAACGTGGTCAGGTCAACCAGTCTCAGGTGATTTCATCCAGCTGTTCCGGACGCAGGCGACGGGGCCGACGAGCGCGTGATGCTGATCGGGTTCCGGTAAAGAATGGGGGCCGACAATCCGCGCGGCCAGTACCGCTGCACTCCGGACGAAATGACCAGGAACTGTTCCAATTGAACACTTTTTTGGTCAGTTGGCCCGGATGCTGGACGAAACGGCGGGGGTGGGTGGGGTTGTTGGGGGCTGGAAGCTGACATAGGCATCGGCGATCGCGAGCAGCGACCACCGGCTTCCATCGTCCGCGGTGAGGAGATACGCCGGCAGGATGAGCACCTCGCCCGACGGCTGGGTGAACTCCGCAAGCCCGAGCTCCGCCTCGGTCACGACGAGTTCGCGCAGGGTCGCCACCGCCACTGGCCGGCCGACGAAGGTCGGCGAGGTCGCGGTGAATGCGGATTCCGGTTCAGCGGGTGCCTCCGGCGCTGCGAACTCGACAGCGACCGGTGTCGGACCGAATGCCGACCACCCGGGCTGCGCCGAGCGCCGGACTGCCGCCGCCGCGCCGAGCACCGGGTAGCCGGGCACTGGCTGCAGGGTGCCGGCGAACCCGCTCACCGCCGTGATCGCCCCGCGCCTGCCGATGCTCACGCGCCATGCGAGCTGGGTTCGCCGGTCGTTGATCGTCTGCCAGGCGATGACGGTCGTGCGGGGGGTCGCCGCATCGACCTGCCAGTCGATGCCCGCGAGGTCGACGCCGAGCTCGCCAAGGAGCGTCCGTGCGGTCTCGAGGGCCGCCTCACGCGCTGGCACCCGGCCCAGATCCCCGATCGTCGGATCGGAGAAGAGCCACGATGCTTCGGCATCGCCCTTCACCACGATGCTCGGGCCGTTCGCCGAACCAGCGCGCCAGTCGCCCGTCGTCTCGGCCACGACCCGGCCTTCAACTCCAAACGTTTCGGCCAGCACCTCCGCGAGCGCCCGGCGATCGATGTCGGTGTCGACAACGCGGTAGCCGGTCGCTCGGCCGCGGTCATTCGCGAGCCCCGGGTCGGCAGTGAAGACGGCAAGCGGCCCCGCGGCAGGCATCACTGCGCCGACGACCGGCAACGGCTGAGCATCCGGCTCCTGCACCACGACGGTGGGCTCGACCGCCGTCGGCACGGCAGCGACGGTTACCGAGCTCCGGCCGATCACCATGCCGACGAGCAGCGTCGCGACGAGCACCACCATCGCGAGTGCAGCCACGGCCGCAGCCCGGGCGCGAGGGCTAGCCACCGTCCATGGATTCGTCACTCGCACGCCCCCCATAGCCCGAAGCCAGCGGCCTGCGCCTCCTGCCCCGCTTGGTCGAGCTCCGCCTTCCATGCATACGGGGTCGAGCCGTACTGCCGCTCGCGCGCGTAGCCGGCTGCGACGGCGTCGAGGTTGAACAGCGATAGCGACCCGTCGGAGGCCTCCCGCCACACGTAGGCGAGGAGTCGTCCGTATCGATCCTCATTGCCTTGGGATGCATCGAGTTCCAGCGTGACGCTCTGGCCGGTGAGGGCCTCCTTGGCGAAGTCGGACGACTCAGGGCCGAAGCACTCGATCGGGGAATCAGGCTTGACGGTTTCCGGGGTGTCGATGCCGATGAGGCGCACCGTGACGTCATCGCCGCTCACCCGCACGTGGATCGTGTCGCCGTCGACGACCCGTTCGACGATACCTCCGGTCACGACCGCTCCCTTCGGCACCAGATCGGTGCGAGCGGGTGTCAGGTTCATCGGTTCGGACGCCGATGAGCAGCCGGCGACCGCGGTCGCGATGAGCAAGCAGGACGCAAGGATCCGAGCCGATGGGAAACCACGAGGTGGGGCGTCGGATACGTCAGGCACGTCGGCCAGAGTAGCGTTTCGCCCATGCGTCTTCACCGCTCAATCTCGCCGGATCGCCCCCTGCTCGTCGTCGCGCTCGAGGAGGAGGCAAAGCACCTGCACCCTCTTGGCCTGCCGATTCTCGTCACTGGTGCGGGCAAGGTGAATGCGGCTGTCGCGGTCGCGACCACGATCGGCGAGCAGCGGCCAAGTTCACTCATCAACCTCGGCACTGCTGGTGCCCTGCGGTCCGGGCTGATTGGCAGTCATGTCATCGCGAAGGTGACTCAGCACGACCTCGACGATGCTGCGCTGTTCTCGCTCACCGGGCTCCATTTCGGTGAGCCCTTGGAAACGGCTGCGGAGGGGCTCACCCTCACGACCGGCGACGCGTTCATTGCCGATCCCGCGGCTCGCGACCGGCTCGCAGAGCACGCCGATCTTGTCGACATGGAGGGCTACGCGCTTGTTCGCGCCGCAACGGCGGCGCGTATCCCGATCACACTCGTCAAGCAGGTGAGCGACGAGGCCGGCGACGAGGCAGCCACCTCGTGGATCGACACCGTCGATGCCTGCTCGGACAAGCTTGCCGCTTGGGTGCGCTCGAATATCGCGCTCTGAGGATTGGGAGCCTTGCGACGAGCGCGATCGCTACTCGGCCGACTCGATGGGCACGACCGTTTCGTCGCCCTCACCGGGGACGAGGTCGCGCCGCTCGCCATTCGCCCGGACGGAATTGCGGACGTCCATGAGCAGCCCGCCAGCCGTGAGGACGAGTGAGACGACGACGACGGTCGTGACAATCTCGGCGACCGAATTGTGGCGCCAGGCTACGACCACCGCAACGAGTACGCCGAGTGCGATCCAGACGGATGCAACGGCCCGCTTGTCCTGCGCCGCAAGCCTCGCGTAGAGGAGCACCTGGACGAGGGCGAACGCCGAGCCCTCGAGCGCGAAGAGCCACGCCTCGGGGCCGAGCTCCGCGACGTAGTCGGCGCCGCCGAGAATCTGGATGACGAGCGTGCCGAAGAACAGGCTGAACGTCGTGATGATGACACCGAGGCTCGCGGTTAGGCCGGTTGCCACGAGCACGGTTCGGCGCGAATCGGCGGCGGTCATCTTCGGGAAGAGGACGATGATGATCGCGTTCGGCAGGAAGAAGGCGATCTTCGCGAGGAGGACGCCCACGGAGTACTCGCCCGACTGGTCCTCGGTGAGGAAGAGCCGGGCGAGGAGGACGTCGATGTTCGTGAGCGTGAACAGGACGATGAGCGCATGGGCGACGTGGCCGAATTCGGCTGCTCCGCCCTTCGCGAGCGTCTTGCTCCACGTGCCGGGGCAGATGATGAGGTAGCTGACGATCGCGCCGAGCGCGCACCCGACGAGGATGCCTGCCGAGACGCCGATGATCGTCGGGAAGATGAGGACGAACAGGATGCCGAATCCGGCCCTGCCGAAGCCGTTCGCGATGAAGCCGAAGGAGAAGCGCAGGTGCTCCTCGCGGCCCTGGGCGATGCCCATGGACCCGGTGCCGAGCACGACGAATCCGAGCGAGGCCATGCCCATGGCGACTGCTGCATACGGGATGGCGAAGGCGATCGACAGCGGCCAGGCGGCCAGCACGCCGAGCACGATGATTGACAGCCCGATGGCGATCGACAGGCGGATCGCCTGGCCCTCGACCTCGGCTCGGTTCTCCTTCGCCGTGGACACGCGCCGGGCGGTGAGGACCTGCATGGCGATGCTCAGGGTCGAGACGATGATGAGAATGCCGAGTAGCGCGCCCAGGGCGCCGAACTCGGCCTGGGTGAGCCGGCGGGCAGCGATGATCGATAGTCCGTAGGCCGCGCCGTTGCCGATGAGGGTCGCTGCTCCCACGAAAATGAGGCCTTTGGCAAGGGTCTTTCGCGGCTCGCTCACGTGCGAACCCTAACGAACAACGCGGTGAGGCTC
>CALPZT020000247.1 GCA_943328365.2 Bifidobacterium breve
CGCAGAGGTCTCGCCCATGCCCTGGCTCCAGTCCTTGACCATACGAACAATAATCAACGATGCCGAAGCGCTCGACGGCCCTTCGACTCACGGCGGAGGCCCGGGCAATGTCCTTGCCCGGGCCCCCGTCGTTCATCCACGCATCCGAGATTGACTAGCCAATCTCAGCGATCCGCGAATCCCAGCTCTTGAAATTGCTCACCGTGGCGGCATCGTAGAACTCCGCAGGCGTCTGGATGGTCTTCGAGTACTCCTCTGCGGGTGCGCCCGTGAGCGCCGCGCAGGTGAGGTCGGCGAGCGAGACACCGCTGCTCACCGGGTTGAAGTCCCACGAGCCGTCAATCTCGCCGGCCGTGATGGACTCGACGGCCTCAGGCTGCATCTGCAAGCCGATGACCTTGACCTTGCCGTTGAGCCCAGCAGCCTTGACCGCCTGGTAGGCGCCGAGTGCCGTCGGGTCGTTGTAGTTCACGATGGCATCGACGTTCGGGAAGCGAACGAGTGCCTCGTCGACAGCCTGACGGCCACCCTCGGAGTCATCGGTCTTGTTGTCAACGCGGCCGAGGAAGGTGAACTCCGGTGCTGATGCGAGCTCCTCCTCGAACATGCCCGCGTGGGCTTCGAGTGCTGCGACCGGGAAGCCGAGCCCGACGTAGAGGACGTTGCCGCCCTCGGGGAGGACCGTCTTCAGCCACTCAACACGCTGCTTCGCGAGTGCCCGCTGCGGGAAGGCGTCCTGCACCTGGCCCAGCGAGGGTGACGGCGGCGCCGCGACCGAGTCATCGACGCTGTAGTTCATCGTGATGACCTTGATGCCGGCTTCCGATGCCTTGTCGAGAGCAGGCTTGAGGCCATTGGAGTCGAGCGGGTAGATGATCATGGCCTTGACGCCCTTGGTGATCATCGCCTCGACGTCGGAGATCTGCTTGTTTCCGTCGAGCTGCGCGTCGACGGGGTAGAAGTCGGCACCGCACTTCTTCTTCAGCTCAGCCTCAGCGGCCTGGCCGATCGCCTTGAGGTAGGTGTTTGCCTCGATTGGGTAGCTGAACCCGACAAGGCCGGCCTCGGCTGCCGCAGACGCCGCAGGAGCCGCAGACTCCGCTGCTGCCGTTGCTGCGGCAGAGCTTGCAGACTCTGAGGATCCCGAGCTGCACGCGCTGAGGACGAGTGCGGATACTGCAAGGGCCCCGAGTAGGGCCTGCTGACGCTGTGCTCTCATTGCTTACCTTTCCTTCTTCTTGTTTGCTCGACGGGAGGGCTCCAGTCGAAAACGATCGAACAGCAGGGCTGCGATAAGCAGCACTCCCGTCGCAATCGGTTGCCAGTACGAACTGACCCCGATGATTGTGAGTGCGTTCGAGACGCAGGTGAGGAAGAAGATGCCGATCACTGTTCCGGCAATGGTTCCGACGCCACCACTGAGCCGAGTACCGCCGAGAAGCACGCCGGCAACGACCGCCAGCTCCAAGCCTGCCCCCGCAGTCGGTGCCGCCGACTCCATCCGGCCGATGGACATGATGCCGCCGAGGGTCGCACACGCTGCAGAGACGAAGTACACGGTCATCTTCACCGAGCGGGTGTTGATGCCGGCCAATTGAGCAGCGACCTCATTGCCGCCGACCGCGTAAACATCGCGGCCGAAGTACGTGGACCTCAGAACGTAGGACGCGATGAGGCCAATGACGATCATGACGAGGAGCGGCCCGGGGATCGGGCCCACATTGCCATCGCCGAGGGCAGTGACGATCGGGCCGGGATCGACCGTCTGGGTCTTGCCGTTCGTCACGAGATAGGCGATGCCTCGAAAGACCCCAAGCGTGGCCAGCGTAATGACGAAGCTGTTCAGCCCCACGAGGCCGATGAGCGAGCCGTTGATTCCGCCGACGATCGCCGTGACTGCCACGAGGGTGACGAGCACGGCAAGCGAGATCGGCATGAATCCAGCGAGAATTGACAGGAACACGCCGCTGAATGCCAGGACGCTGCCGACGCTGAGGTCGATGCCACCGGTAAGGATGGCAAAGGTCATGCCGATGCCAAGGACTACAGGTATCGCGGCCGCGCGAATGATGTTGTTCACGTTGCCCATGCTGATGAATGCCGGCTCGAAGATGGCGAGGGCCAATATCAGCAGGACGAGCAGCATGAGGACACCCGACCATGGCGGCAGCGTCGTCATTCGAAAACGGCTCAGCCCAACATTGCTCACTACTGCTTCCTTCCGCACGGGTTGATGCTCACTGCAGGTGACCGGTCGCTGCTGCAATGACGAGTTGCTCGGTGGCCTCGGATCTCGGCATGTCCGCCGACAGTTGGCCCGCATGCATGACGAGGACTCGGTCCGAGATTTGCAGGATCTCGTCAAGCTCGGATGAGACGGCCAGAATGCTCAGGCCCTCGGCGGCAAGCGTGCGGAGCAGTTCGTAGATCTCGGCGCGCGCGCCGAGGTCGATGCCTCGGGTGGGCTCATCGAGGATGAGCAGTTTCGGGGACACCTGAAGGCAGCGGGCGATGATGACCTTCTGCTGATTGCCTCCCGAAAGAGTTCTCAGCGGGGCGTCGATGTCAGAAGTCTTGATACGGAGCTTGTCGACCCAGCCCCTGACGATCGCTGCCTCCTGAGACTTCGATCGGGGATTCCATGGTGCTCCCCTCGACGATAGGAGGAGGTTGTCGCGCACGCTCATCTCCAAGACCGCGGACTTGAACCGTCGGTCATCTGGAACGAGCGAAAGCCCCGCTTCGACTGCGGCACGGGTTGTTCCGCCGACCTGCTTGTCCAAGACCCGTACGGAGCCTGATTCACGGTGGCGGTATCCGACGAGGGTTTCGACGAACTCTGTCCGGCCCGCACCGGCGAGCCCGGCCAGGCCCGCTACCTCGCCGGAGTACAGCGTGAGCGACACGCCGTCGACGCGTCCGGCTCGATCTCGAAGCCCTTCGACCTCGACGAGCGGCACCCGATCCGTTGCCACGGCTCCAGCGGAGACCGGCGCCTGCGCAACGGAATCACGGCGCTTGAGGACCATGCGCTCGATAAGCCAGTCGGAGTCGACCTCGGCAGCCGGGGCGGTGTCGATGAAGCGTCCATCGCGCAGCACGGTGTAGCGGTCGCTGATCTCGAGCATCTCGCGCATTCGGTGGGAGATGAAGACGATCGCAACGCCTTCGTCACGGAGCTGGCGCATCACCTTGAAGAGCGACTCGACTTCGGTCGGCTCGAGGGATGAGGTTGGCTCGTCCAACAGGATGACCTTGGAGTCGAATGCGAGCGCTCGGGCAATCTCGATGAGTTGCTGCTGATCCTGCGGCAGCGTGCCGACCGGCACCGAGGTGTCGATGTCGAGGTTGAGCCGCTTGAGGAGAATCGCACAGGCAGCCTGGGTCTTCTTCCAGTTGATGCCTCGGGCATCTCGCACCTGCTGATGCCCGAGGAAGACATTCTCCGCCACGCTCAGCGCCGGCACCAGACTCAGCTCCTGGCTCACAACGGTGACGCCCTCGCGCATGGCAGCGCGCACATTCGGAAAATCATGAACGACGCCCTCGACCGTGATCTGGCCGGCATCCGATCGAATGACTCCGCCCAGGATGCGCAGGAGCGTCGACTTGCCTGATCCGTTCTCCCCGGCGAGGGTGTGAATCTCACCGGGGTAGAGGGCCAGGCCGACCTCGTTCAACGCCTGCACCGGACCGAAGGCCTTGCTCATGCCCTCCATGACGACCCGGGGATCACCCAGAGCCTCGCTCGTGCTCATGCCCATGCCAGTGCTACCGGGCGCTCTCGTACTCGACGAGCTCGAGTTGATTCCCCCAGGGATCCAAGCAGTAGATGATTCGCTGGCCTGCCGCCGGGCCCTCGTCAATGGCAATCGGCCCCGCCATGAAGCGCAGCCCGAAGCCGGACCCCATGGCAAGGACTGTGTCGAGATCGGTCACCTTGAAGGCGATGTGATGCCCACCGATGTCGCAGTTGCGCGGGGGTACGGGATTGCGATCAGCCGGGCGGTCGTACTGGAAGAGCTCGACGCGGCTTCCGTTGGGGAG
>CALPZT020000248.1 GCA_943328365.2 Bifidobacterium breve
ATCGGCGAGGAACAGGGTCGAATAGCCGAGCGCCTCGACCTTTCGGGCGAGGTCGAGCCACTCGCGTCGGGACTCGCTTCGGTAGGCCTGGATCGCGAAGCGGAAGGGGCGGTTGTTGCTGCTGGCATCGCTCACGTCTGTGCTCATTTCGGTGCCTTCCTCGCCCAGCGGAAGAACTGGCCGTGCGACGACGTGTAGCCACCGTCGACGAACAGCACCTGCCCGGTGACCCAGGATGCCTCCGGCGAGCAGAACCAGCTGATGGCATTGGCAATGTCGTCGGGCATGCCCATGCGCGCGATCGGGAGGCAGCCGGCGATGAGCGCCTGCGCCTCCGGTGGCCCGTAGTGCTCCTCCGTGCCTTCGGTGAGCACCGTGCCGGGGCCGACCGCATTGCAGCGAACTCCGTGGCTGCCGAACTCCAAGGCCATTGCCTGGGTGAGTTGATTGATGGCGGCCTTCGAGGTCGGGTACAGGGATGTCGAGGACGGATGAGCCTTGGAGGTGATCGACGAGAGGTTCACGATGCTGCCGCCGCCGTTTCGGCTCATCACCGGCACGAGAGCCTGTGCCGCGAGCACGGGTGCAATGACGTTCACGTCGAGCACGAGCCGCATCTCGTCGTGGGTCGTGTGGAGGAGGTCGCGGTAGCGCTGGATCGCCGCATTGTTCACGAGCGCCGTGCACTCGGGGGCGAGGTCGGCAAGGCCTGCGACCTGCTCGTCGTTCGTGACGTCGATCACCGCACCGCGGCATCCGAGGTCTGCCGCGGTCCGAGCGATCTGGTCGGCGTTCACGTCGACGGCAAGAACCTCGTAGCCGTCGGCGAGCAGCCGAGCCGCAACGGCCCGGCCAATGCCCTGGCCCGCGCCGGTGACGACCGCCGTTCCGAGTTCACTCATTGCCACTCCTTCGTTCGCTGTTCTCCGACCGGGCAGGAGACCCAGTCATCGCCGTGCACGGACCAGTCGACGCATCGCCGCAGGATCTCGTTGAACTCTGGTGACTCCCAGGCAACAGTGTCGGTCACGCCGAGATCGTCGACTCCCATGTCGGCGACATCGAAGCGACCGCGGCAGTGGCCGAGGGTGAATGACACAACGGTGCCGGCGCCCTCGCTGCGGGTGAAGAGCACAGGATGCCTGCTGCGCCCCGGCACCCTTTCGGTCTCGAATCCAGGGCATGGGCCGTCGTACTCGACATCGAGGATCACCGTGAGGTCGGCTGCGAGCTCCGACACGTAGATCTCATCACTCGTCGTGAACGCGGAGATACCCGCTGCCAGCGGGTGCTCCGGCGCGGCAACCTCGATACGGAACGGCGCAATCCTCGGGTGGGCCAAGAACCGGTTTCCGAGGAGTGCGCTGAACGCAGGCATGGCGTCCGGGGTTCGGAAGATGCGCTCGCCGCCGGGCATCGGAGGATCGATCGCCGAGTTCGTGGCATGGAGCGCGAGGAATCGGCCGCCGCGCTTGGTACCGTCGCGAAGACGGTGCGCCTGCTCCGCGGTCGGGCGTACATCGCAGGTGTAGGCAATGACGGCGTCCGCGGCCCCGATGACGTCAGCGTCGGAGAAATCCTCGTGGACGCTGCATCGGACGCTGTCGTGTCGGCCGAGCAGTTGCAGGATCTGCAGCCGCGCATAGTCGAAGTCATGCCAGCGGCCGCCGCAGACGAGGGCGACGTCGATCCGGCCCGCCTCGCAACGGGCCGGGATCGACATGCACGCCTCGCGGTTCGCCTGTTGTGGTGAAGCGGTCAGTACTGGGTGCGGACGGTCATGCCGCCGTCGCACACGATGTTCGTGCCGACGCAGAACCCGGAGGCCGGGCTCGCGAGGTAGACGATCGCCGAGGCGACCTCCTTCGGATCGCCCATGCGACCGATCGGGATCGAGGCCTTGACCTTCTCGTAGACCTCGGGGCGTCCGGCCTTGATCTTGCCCCAGTCGCCGTCCTCCGAGTAGGTCGGACCTGGCGACACGGTGTTCACCCGAATGCCCTTGGGCGCAAGCGCATGACCCGCTGCCGAGGCATGGCGGATGATCGCGGCCTTGAAGGCGCCGTACGAGTTGGGCGAGCTTGGCCAGACATTGTCGAAGCCGAAGGTCGACGAGAGCGCAACGATCGAGCCACCGCCGGCCGCCTCCATGATCGGGGTGACCTCGTCGATCGCGTGGACGAGCGGCATGAGATCCAGGCTCAGGCTGGTGGCCCACTGCTCCGGGCCCTTGACGGAACCTGCAGTGACGTTCGAGACGAGGATGTCGAGGCCGCCAAACTCCTTGGCTGCGTCCTGGATGAAGCCCTTCAGTGCCGCCTCATCGCTCACGTCGAATGCACGGGCGAACACGGTCGCTCCGCGGCTGCGAAGGTCTGCAGCGACCTCTTCGACCGACTCGGCGTTACGGGCGCAGAATGCGACGGACGCACCCTCGGCGACGAGCATGTCGACGGTCGCCCGCCCGATGCCGCGGGTACCGCCGGTGACGAGGGCTCGCTTGCCGCTCAGGCCTAGATCCATGTCGTACCTCTTCGCTTCGGGGGGCGCTGCGCGCCGAATGTGTGTGGTGGCGTAGCTGTGCGCATGTTACTAGCATCAGACTACGGTAAGTAGTCAGCCCTCAGGAAGAACCCCGTCCGATCGGCCGATCGAGCGAGGTTCCGACACTGGAGATCACATGAGCCTCGTGCACGTCGACCCGATCGGCATCGACCTGGAGGTCGCCGCTGGCCAGACAGTCATGGCCGCCGCCCGCGCCGCCGGATACGGCTGGCCCACGGTCTGCGATGCCTCCGCCTCATGCGGCACCTGCGTGAGCATCGTGAAGGACGGCATCGACAACTGCGCCGAGATGCCCGACGACGAACGCGAAACCCTGGCAAGAACTCTCGTACCGCTGGACGGCCAGCGCCGGCTCGCCTGCCGGCTCACCGTCAACGGGCCGGTGACCTTGAGCAAGCGGGGCGTGCACGTGACCGACGGGAGTTCGTCATGAGTGAGCCTGCCGCCGAGCCAGCCCAGGGGTCGCCACTCCCAGAGGGACTCCTTGAGCGCCTTGAACGACTCGAGACGGCAGACGCGGCCCGTGAGACCGCCTACCGGTACGCCAAGGCCATCGACGCCCCCGACTTCGAGTTGCTTGCCGGGGTCTTCGCACCGGATGCCACCCTCACCACCAGGCGCGGGAGTCGCCGCTCGCGTGAGGCCATCGTCGACTACTACCGCGAGGCGCTCGCAGCGCCCCTCGCCCGTCGGCACTTCATCGTCAATGAGCAGGTCACCTGGCTGGCGCCGGGTGAGGCGCTCATGCGCTCGTCCTTCTTGTACACCTTCGCCGGCGACGACACATCGATCATCGGGTGGGGCGGCTACGTCGACCGAATCCACGTCCTCGACGGCGTCGGGGTCATTGTCGAGAAGACGATCACTGTCGATGCTCATGCCGATAGCCGGACCGGCTGGGCAAACTGAACTCACGCGACTCACGGGACTATCGGCAGTGAGCACGCACTGCCAAAGGCGCCTAGCTTCGTGCGGCGTCGAGCAGCGGTGCGAGGCGATCAGGCACTGCGAGCCAATCCGCCTCGGAGAGGATCGACGGGTCGAAGTTCGCATCGACTGAAACGGCCGCAACCCCCGCACCCGCAGCAGCAGCAACCTCCGCGCAGAGTTCGTCGACGCTCAGCGGCCGCAGGTTCGCGACCTCGACCGGCGGGTGGGTGAAGAGGTTCCAGCACATCGTGAGCGGAGCGAGGTGCGAAGGCCGCATCGCGCCGATCTCGGCGAAGGTGGCGAGATGCTGGTCGAGGGTGCCCGACGCCGGGTTCCAGACATCGAACTTTTCCGCGGTGCGGCGCAGCCCCGCGGCCGAGCGCATGCCCGACATGAGCGGGGGATGCGGCCGCTGGACCGGTTTCGGCCGCACGTCCGACTCGGGGATTGAGAAGAACTCGCCCTCATGCGATACGGGGTCGCTCCCCCAGCAGGCGAGCAAGGCATCGATGAGCTCATCGGCCCTGCGGCCGCGCGTGCGCGGGTC
>CALPZT020000249.1 GCA_943328365.2 Bifidobacterium breve
CTCGAGTTCGGAGATGGTCATGACCTCGGGCTCGGTCGTCATCGGCGCCGCGGCGGGATCATGAGACGCGGTACCCGCCGGGCCATGGCGATCCTCATGATGATGACGTCGTCGGTCATGCTCGCCGGCGGGCTGGCGTCAGCCCACTCGCAACTGCTGTCGTCGAGCCCCGCGGACGGCGCGACCCTCGTCGAGCCGCCGGCAAGCGTCGTCCTCACCTTCAATGAGGCGCTCATCCCCGACGTCGACAGCGTGTCGATCAACGACGAGTCCGGGAATGTGGTCGCGAGCCAGTCGATCACTCCGGACGGTGCAGAGCTGAGGGTGCCGTGGCCATCGGGCCTGCCTGCTGGCACCTATCAGGTCGCGTACCGGGTGGTCTCGGGCGACGGTCACCCCGTCGTGGGAGCGATCAACTTCACGATTTCCGGGCCACGTGGCGCCGCACCTTCTTCAGCCCCGCCCTCGCCACGGCCAGCGGCGGCGACCGTGACGGAGCCGGGAGAAGCCGGAGCGCTTGGTGGCCTCGCCGCTGCCGGCCTTGCCGCGGCGGCGTTCCTTGCCATCGCGGTCGGCGTGGTGCTCGTCGTGCGACGCCGGAGGGAGTAAGCGGCCGGCTATGTCAGCCGCCTACTATGTCAGCGGCTAACTATTTAACGGTGGTGATGAGCCTCGGCTTTGACTCCATGCCGGCCAGCCCATTCCAGGCGAGATTGACGAGGTGGGCTACGACCTCCTCCTTCTTGGGCTTGCGGACATCGAGCCACCACTGCCCGGTGAGCGCCACCATTCCGACGAGCATCTGCGAGTACATGCCGGCGAGCTTCTTGTCCATCTTGTGGGAGGCGAACTCGTCGGCGAGCAGGTGCTCGACCTGGGCGGCAACGTCGACGATGAGGCTCGCGAATGACCCGGTGGTCTGCGAGACGGGGGAGTCGCGGACGAGGATCCGGAAGCCGTCGGGGTAGCGGTCGATGTAGTCGAACAGGGCCAGCCCGGCCTGCTCGAGGAGTGCCCGTGGGCTGCCGCCGGTGAGGGCATCGCCGATCGACCCGAGGAGGTGGTTCATCTCGCGGTCGACGACAACGGCATACAGGCCCTCCTTGCCGCCGAAGTGCTCGTAGACCACGGGCTTGGAGACGCCGGCTTTCGCAGCGATCTCCTCGACCGTGACGACCTCGAACCCCTTGTCGGCGAAGAGCTTTCGGCCGACGTCCAGGAGTTGCTCGCGCCGCTCCTGGCCGCTCATCCGGACCCGGCTGTTCGTCGCGGGGCGCCTGGCTTCGCGCCGATGCGCGCTCGCTAGATCAGTGACGTCGGCGAGCGGGCCGTCGTCTGTGTCCTCCCGGCCTTGCTCGCTCATGCGACCGGGCTCGGTGCCGGCACTGCTGCAGGCGTTGCCGCGGCGAGTGCTGCCGCATAGCCGCGGATGCGGGGTGCCATCGCGGGATCCTTCAACTTCGCCGCCAGGCGCATGGGCTTCGGCCACTTGACGTCGGTCGCAAGCCCGAGCCGCTCGAGGCATCGGATGAGGAACGCGCTGATATCGATCTGGCCCTTGAGCACCCCGTGACGCGCTGCGGTGGGGTCGGTGTGGTGCAGGTTGTGCCACGACTCTCCGAACGAGGGGATGGCCAGCCAAGCGACATTGGATGCCTGGTCGCGGGTCTTGAAGGGCCGGGTGCCGAACACGTGGCAGATGGAGTTGATCGACCAGGTGACGTGATGGACGAAGGCGATGCGGACGAGCGTGCCCCAGAAGAAGCCGGTCAGGACGCCCATCCAGGACCAGGTGAGGAGCCCGCCGAGCACGGCCGGAAGCACCATCGTCAAGGCGACGAAGAACGGGAATGCGCGGTTGATGCGGGAGAGGTCCTTGTCGGCGGCAATGTCAGGGGCATAGACGGCGACGCTCGATTGGGGCTCGTCGAGAAGCCAGCCCATGTGGGCGAAGTAGAGGCCCTTCGCAATGGCGCGACGTGAGGTGCCGAACCGCCACGGCGAGTGGGGATCTTGGATCTCGTCGGAGAACTTGTGGTGCTTGCGGTGATCGGCGACCCACTGGGTAATCGAGCCTTGCATCGCCATCGAGCCGGCCGAGGCCAGGATGATCTTCACGGCACGCGGCGCCTTGAAGGACGCGTGGGTGAAGAAGCGGTGGTAGCCCATGGTGATTCCGAGGGCGGTGAGTGTCCAGAATCCGATGAACAGGGCGATGTCAGACCATCCGAGGAAGCCACCCCAGGCGACCGGTACGGCGACAGCGACGGCGATGAGTGGGATCGCGATGAACAGCGCGATGACGACGCGCATCGCACCGCTGATCGCGATTTCCGGAGCGACTGGCGCTTGGGGCTGGAGGTCTGTGCTGGCGGTCATCGGCTGGTTCCTTTTCGTTGGCGGACCGGGCCAGCGCCTTACTACCTACGCTAGCGTAAGTTACGGTAGCGTAACCTGCCGGCACGGTCAACCGCATCGTGAAGGCTTATGCCGAGTCGCTGCATTCCTCAGCTGATCATCGCTGGGATGAGCGTCCTTCCCGGGTTGTCTAGACATCGCGTGTCCTCCACGTGAAGGCCGACCAGAAGCCGGTGGAGATCGTGTCGAAGAAGGGCACGGCCTTCCTGGTGTCGGAGGCGCAGTACCGCTCGATGGTCGAGACGGCGTATCTGGTGCGGTCGCCCGCGAATGCCGAGCGGCTGCTCAAGGGCGTTGCTCAGGCTTCCGCGGGCAAGGCATCCGAGCGGGCGCTCATCGTCGAATGAAGTCGCGTTCACCGATGACGGCGGGGTCGACTACTGCTCGTGGCCCGATGATCGCATGATGCTCGCCCGTATCAATCGGCTGATTGGCGATGCGCTTTGCGAGCCCGGAGTCGGCATCGGCAAGTCCGAGCCCCTGGGTCAGAACCTGTCCGGCTAATGGTCGCGCCGGCTCACCGACGAGCATCGGCTGGTCTAGACGGTGGACGGGAACAGCCTCGTCAACATCCAGGCCCGCTACTACTCCTGAGGCAAGGCCCACATGCTCCAGCGCACCGGAGTTGGGGTTGCCAATCCCAACTCATCAGCGGCCCGAAACGCGATCACCTGCCGCCCGGTCTCACAGGATGTGTCGGGTTTCCGACCCGGACTTACCGGACGGCGAAAGACTCGAAGCGCACGAGACGCCGGACGGTCGCGGAGAGAGGAGTTCGAGTTCCTCCTACTGGGATCCCCTGTTCGGCTTGTAGGCCATACGACGGTGTGTGATCCCGTTCCTCATGTGGTGCATATCCGACATGGTGCCTGGCTTGCGGTGCCCCATCGGGCTGGTTGACCGGGCGACCCTCATCCCGCACAATGGGGCTAAACCTGTAAACCCTGCGAGAACTGTGAGGGCTGCGGACTTGCGGAGACTCGAGGAGGTCGTCTTGACGCAGCGGACCCTGCTGGCCAGCGCGCTGGCCAGCGCGCTGAGCCTCAGTGTGGACAGCATCGGTCGGTACGCTCGCGAGGGCAAGATCCCGT
Source organism: Bifidobacterium breve (assembly GCA_943328365.2). GTDB lineage: Bacteria > Actinomycetota > Actinomycetes > S36-B12 > S36-B12 > WLND01. The sequence continues at coordinate 3,510 of CALPZT020000249.1, forward strand.
TCGACCAGACTCCCGGAGGGCATCGCCGCTTCGACCTCGACGAGGTCCGCTTGGCGCTGGATCTGGAGGGAGACGGAGCTGGCAGGCAGATATTTGGCGTGCCCGCGGCGACAGTGCGCCTGCGTGAACTCCGGAGCGTCTCCACCCCGCAAGCGCAGCCGCTTGACCGGGATGCTCCGACACCGGTTCGATGCTCGGCGGCCGACGAACTGCTTTCCGCAGCTTGGCGCGTCCAGCGCGGCGTGCCCCTGACGACGGTCTGACAGCGTGTCACCGCGCACACCCACGCCTGCCTGGTCGAACCTAGAGTCGCGGCTGCAGGAGATCGAGCAGGGGGACCTGATCTCGTTCGGTGCCGTCGGCATCGTGACCAGGAAGGGGGCCGCATTCGCCGCGTCAGCAGGGCTCGAGGGGGACGGTGCCGGTGTCGTCGCGTTGACTGTGGAGACTGCGGCGGGGTGGTACGCGGTGCTGAGCCAGGACTGCGACATCGTCCGTGGC
>CALPZT020000250.1 GCA_943328365.2 Bifidobacterium breve
TAGGCATTGAACGCCCACGTGTACCCACCGAGGGCATCGAGCTCGCGGGCGACGACTGGCATCGCAGTTGCCGTGGCAATGGCCTCGAATGCGGCCAAGGTCATCACCGACAGGATGCCGATCGTTATCGGCCGCATCTGAGCGGAGAGGAGTCCGGGATGCTCGGGTTGCTCGAGCCCGCTGTCGCCGGTTCGGGTCAGGAGTCCTTCCCCGAGTCGCCTCCGCGCGGCAGACCCTTGTGGATGTTTTCGCAATCAGGGCAGATCGGGAATCGTGATGGGTCGCGGTTCGGGATCCAGACCTTGCCGCACAGAGCCTTGACGGGCGTGCCGGTGACGGCGCTTTCGACGATCTTGCTCTTCTCGACGTAATGGGCAAACCGCTCGTGATCGCCCTCGTCGGTGGATTCGAGCCGCTCCTCGAGCAGCGTGCCGCCGGAGAGCCCTGGGGATTCAAGTGGCGTACTCGCCACGGTCACTGATCGCCTCATGGTCGCCATTGTATTAATGGTCGCCATTGTATTTCCGGGCCCGGTGCTGCGGTCCACGGATGGGCGCGAGCATTCGTGGAGCACGCTGGGCTGGAGTCCTGCGTGAATACCCCCTACGGTTTCGGTATGGCTACCGTGAATGTCACCGAGGCAACCTTCGCGACGACCATCACCGAGAACCCGATCGTCTTCGTCGACTTCTGGGCAGCGTGGTGCGGGCCCTGCCGCACCTTTGGCCCGGTATTCGAGGCGGTGTCCGCAAAGCATCCCGACATCGTCTTCGCGAAGATCGACACCGAGGCGGAGCAGGGCCTCGCGCAGGCGGCCGGGATCTCGTCCATCCCGACGCTCATGGCCATCCGCGACGGCATCGTCGTGTTCTCGCAAGCCGGTGCCCTGCCCGAGCCGAATCTCACGAACCTTGTGCAAGCGGTTCGCGATGTCGACATGGACGAACTACGCGCCACCCTTGCAGCCGGCGAACCAGAGGGCTGATCGCCACGAACGGGCACCGCACGTAATGGGGCCCAACGTCCGCTCACTTCGGGACTAAAGGCCATGTGGCCGCGATCGCTGGGCTCGTACCTTCGAGCCATGCCTCAACAACCATTAGCCCAAGTACCCAGTGACGTCCGCTGGTATTGGCAGGACCTCGGCTCCTGTCGCGAGACCGATCCCCTGCTGTTCTTCCATCCCCAGAACGAACGCGGCTCGGCACGGGCCAAGCGCGATCGTGCCGCAAAGCTCATATGTGCCGGCTGCCCGGTTCGGCTCGAGTGCGCCGACTACGCGGTACGTGCCCGCGAGCCCTACGGAGTGTGGGGTGGTCTCTCCGAAGACGAGCGCGAGGTCATCTACGCCCGCCTCGACTCGCGGCACTACCCGCGCGCACAGGGCGAGGGCATTCGGGCTGCCGCCCACGAGATCGCCGAGGCCGTTTCGCCTCGGGTGCTCGGCATCGCCTGAGACCGGAGCACTAGCGTTTGCCGGATGACACTGGCTGGACGGGATTTTCTCAAGGAGTCGGACTTCACCGCAGACGAGCTCGATCACCTGCTGCGTCTGGCCGCTGAGCTGAAGATCGCGAAGCGATCAGGCGCTGAGGTTCAGCGGCTCGTCGGTCGGCAGTTGGCGCTCATCTTCGAGAAGACCTCGACACGTACGAAGGTGTCGTTCGAGATCGCCATGCGCGATCAGGGTGGCCATGTGAGCGTTCTCGATCCGTCGACCTCGCAGATCGGCCACAAGGAGTCGGTCGCCGACACCGCTCGTGTCCTCGCTGAGCTTTTCGACGCCATCGAGTACCGAGGGGCCGATCACGCGAATCTCGAAGAACTCGCCCGCGCCTCGAGCGTGCCGGTCTACAACGGGCTCACCGACGACTGGCATCCCACGCAGATGCTCGCGGACTTCATGACGATGCGCGCGCATGCACCCGGCCCGGAGATCTCGTACGCCTATGTGGGCGATGCCCGGTACAACATGGGCAACTCTCTGCTCGTCATGGGCGCCATCATGGGTGCCGACGTTCGCATCGTGGCGCCGCGCAGCCTGTGGCCCAGCGAGGCGGTTCAATCCCTTGCCCGCGAGCGAGCAGGTTCCAGCGGCGCTCGCATCACCATCACGGACGATGCCGAGGCCGGCGTGAAGGGAGCCCAGTTCGTCCACACCGACATCTGGGTGTCGATGGGCGAGCCCGCGGAGGTATGGGCCGAACGCGTGGCGCTCCTCACCCCGTACCGCGTCGATGCGGCGCTCATGGCACGCACCGAACGAGACGATGCCCGCTTCATGCATTGCCTGCCGGCGTACCACGACCAGAACACGACGGTTGGCCGGCGGGTCGCAGAGGAGTTCGGCCTCCTCGACGGGGTCGAGGTGTCAGGTGAGGTCTTCGAGTCGGAGGCAAGCATCGTGTTCGAGCAGGCGCAGAACCGAATGCACACCATCAAGGCCGTACTCGTCGCGACGCTAGCCGGCGAGTAGCCCCGCGACCTGCCCCCACCGTCCTGCCCCCACCCACGTTCGGGCAGGAAAACGTCGCTCAAGCCCCAAGTTCAGGGGGCTGGAGCGACATCAACCTGCCCGAACCGGGGGCTGTGGCTCAGCTTGCTGCGAGACGCTCTCGACGTCTGCAACGAGGTCATCGCCACCCAGGGCGGCGCGACCGGCAAGGTGTGGGATCGACTGCCCGAGCGCCGGGAACAAGTCATCGTCCGGCAGTACGCCAAGCCCAAGACCCCGCCGGCGACGACCCGCCACAAGCGCCCGGCTCGGGTAAACCGCTACGCCGTGTCCGCCGAACCCGCGGCACCAGAAGCCGCGACGATGCGCAAGGTCAAGTCCTCTCGAGCCTCGAAAGCACCTCGGCCTTCGGGCGGGTGAAGCGAAACTACCCGTCGAGGCGAGGTGTTCGATCACAGGATCTTGGCGTACTCCTGTATGCGGGCGAGGCACTCGTCGAACGTCGGCCGCGGATGGCCCGGCCAGATCAGGCCGCCACCTACGCGGCGGGCGTACTCGTCGCGTGACGCTGCGGGGCCAGCCCCTGTGAATGCAGCGCTTGTGCCAAACCCGCCGACCGGGCGTCGTTGCCCTGTGCTGCTCTTGGAGGCGGTGTTGTGTTTGTACACCTCGTTGGCCAACGCCAATGTGCCCTGGCCGGCGAGCAGGGCACGAAGTTCGGGCCTGTCCAAGAGGCACCAGAGGTCGTAGTAGTGACGCGCGGTCTTGCGCTGCCTGTGCTCACCGCGCGTCGCGGCATCGTGGAGGATGACCAGTTTCTCCACCAGCGTTCGCTCGGGCCGCAGCACCCTGATGTCAAACGACTCGTTCTCCTCGTAAGAGTGGCTCAGTCCGGCCGCGCCAGCATGTTCGGCTATCAACGACCGCAGCGTCTTGACCTCGCTGGGGATGGACCCGCCCCAGGTGCTGAGTTCCACACGGATGGTCCCCGGCGCCTCGCCCTCGAGGAGGACCTGGCCAGGGTACTCGTACTGGGCCGGGCGGAACTCGCCTTTCATCGACTTGTTGGTGTCCACCCAGGGCTCGACGCCCAGCTGGTCGGCAACTGCCTTGTGGAGACGCCGCATTGCATTGTGAACGGCGGTTTCACCACCCTCGGCCAGACACAGCAAGTCGATGTCGTCAGAGAATCGGCTGATGATCCGATAACCCTTGGACAGGCTCGTGCCACCCTTGAACACGAGGAGCACGCTCTGCTCTGAGGCACGCGACGCCATGACCCGCAGCGATTCTGTGATCCAGAAGTCCTTCACCACATGCTCGAGTGGAATCCTCGTCGCTCTGGCTACCTCGTTGCTCCATTGGGCCAGGGCAGGCGGATCTTCTCGCAGTCTGCTCATCGTGCCTCCGCAAGCGTTCCGACCAGCTGTTTCCACAGCCGTCGGACAGCTGGGGTGCGCTCGTCTGCCACCGCAGCACTGACGTGCTCTGTGCGCACGATGCCTTTCGTCGCA
>CALPZT020000251.1 GCA_943328365.2 Bifidobacterium breve
AGGGTCAGCGTGGGCGAAATCCAGCGAACCTCGCAACGCCAAGAGCGTTGGAGGACATGATCATTGACGTCGCACTTGAACTTGCCGCCAAGCATGCTGCTCGTGGGAGTCAGCCCTCGTGATCGCCCTGGGCGGGGTCAGAGATGACGGCACCCTGCGTCCGTACCAATCGGGCATCAACGCCTACCGCACCTGACGGCGGGGCGGGATCGCAGGCGAGGGAATGCCCACCTCATTGCAGTGGTTGCGATTGAGTTCGGCGGGCAGCCTTGCGTCATGTCGATCGGGAACGTCGGTGATGCCGCTCGGGCGGTGCGCTCGATGCTGGCCCGCAACTCGGTGTCGAGCGAGCACCTTTGGCGTTTCGGTGTTCTCCAGCTCTTGGACGATTACGCGTCGGTTCGCCGCCACGACGGAGCCGACACCGCGGCAATGATGTTCATGGAGGCGCCGGGGTCCACGGGTGACTCCGGCCTTGATGCCGGTTTGCTCAACTCGTGAACGTCGACATCACTCCGAGAAGTCGCCCCCACGGCCGCTGATCTTGCCGCGGCGCGGATTCGGGTGGTCGTAGCGAAAGACCAGGACCCCCACCATGAGGGCGTATACGACGACAATTGCGATTCCGATAGCCATGATTAACCGAGGACGCTCCAGACGACGAGGGCGAAGACCAAGAGACTGAGACCGATGACCCCGGCAGCGGTGAGCGACAGGAAGCCTCGCGATGATGCGATCTTCTTCGTGAGCGCAGTGGGGTTCGCGACCCTGTCGAGATCCTGCAGCAGTGCCTCGGCTTCGCGAATGATCGCGAACTGGGAGACGACTGCCAGCAGGCCAGTGCTCGCAGCCACGGCAATGGTCAGGTAGCGGGCTGCATCGCTGGCGTCAGCAAAGGTTCCCTGCGCGGCGAGCACGAAGACCGCGATGAGAACGAGTGCCGGTGCAATCTGCGCGAGGATGATCTGCATGCGCTTTTCGTTCCAAAGCCGCAGTAGTGCCTGCTCGTCCATGGAGACTCTTCTCGCTCGTTGAGGGATACGTTCCCCGTATCAAGGCGACTGTAGGTGACCTCGGGGGATTCCGCCCCTCGAGTGAAGCCACCACAGGCCGATGATCGGCAGCGCAAGCGGGATGAACAGATAGCCGCTGCCGAAGGTCGACCACACGGTCGCCCGCGGGAAGGCGTCGGGGAAGAGCAGGCTCGCCGTGCCCACGATGACGACCCCCGAGAGCTCGAACATCATTGCGGCCCGTGCAACCCGCCGGCTCGTTCGGTCGGCTCGGGCGAGAGCAATCGTCGCGACGATGTAGACGACGGCTGCGATGGCAGACAGGGTGTAGGCGAGGGGCGCCTCGTCGAAACGCGTTGACAACTGGATGATCGACCGCGCGGTGGCCGCAATGGCGAAGATCGCGTAGACGACGACGAGGAGGCGGGCGCCGCCCTTCGCTGGCTCAGCCACTGATCGCCCAGACTTGCTGGATTCGAACGACGAGGATTGGCATGACGAGCCCGATGACGACGATGATGGCGGAGCCGATGCGCGTGGTGTCACCGCGGGTCCACCACCATGAGCCGATGGGGATCAGTGGGCTCAGCAGCAGGTAGCCGAGGAACTCCGCGACAGGGATGTCCGGTTTCATGCTGATGAGTTGAACGATGCCGCCGGCGGCGAGCAGGACGAACAGGGCCGCAATCACTAACTGGCTTGAGTGCAGGGCGCGGCTCATGGGTCGATTGATGATGACGTGAACGAGGGCCCATGCGGCCATGAGCAGGCTCGCGATGATGGTGAGGTTCGCGAACGGACCGGTCATGACCGAATCATTTCAGGGGATTCGCGTTGCTGCAGGTCGGGGTCTGCGCGTGCACCCTTCGTTGAAGGCGAAGAGAACATCAACGACTGCAAGGAGAAAGTGACACGATGGTTGGGGGTGCAATCAGCGCAGTACTTTACGCTGGCGGCTAGGCTTCGCTCGTGACGTCGGTGGAAGTTGTGGAGCGCAGGCGGCCACCCTCATCGTTGGTGCGAAATGATGCGCGCATCATGGGGGCCGTCGTGGCGGTTCTCGCTGACGCTGGCTGGGCCGGCGTTACCGTGGCTTCAGTAGCCCGGGCTGCGGGCCTCTCCCCCCGGCCAGTGCAGGACCGCTTCCCCGATCGTTGGGCCATGGCGGTCGGCGCGTGGCAGCAGCAGGTGGGCCCCGCACTCGAAGGAGCCCTGCTCGAACTCCTCGAGTCCGCCGGGCTCGAAGACGACCGTCTACCGCGCGATCGTCCGGCCGGGCCGGTCCTGCAATTGCGGGCGGCATTGGAGTCGGCACTCGACGCGGCCGGCCTGCGTCATCTCATCGTTGGTCAATTGCCCGAGGACCTCGATGACCCGCTGCTCGAGATGAACCTCGCGCTGGAGTCGGCCCTGGACGCCGCCGGCCGGGCAGACCTCATGTCGTTGCGTGCGGCGGGGCCGTCAGCCGACTGGCTGGCGAACGCGCTCGGTGCCTTCCTCCGACCCGGAGCAGAACTGCGAGCCGCGGCCGAGTTGCTTGTAGTGTCGGCCTTCAACGACGATCTCGCGGAGACAGTGGGCAGTGAAGTCGCGCACCGGGTTGCCGCATGGTGCCACCCGACCGGCGAACATCCCGAGGCCGCCGTCAGCCGCGCTTACCTCATCTCGATCGCCCTGGGCCTGCTCCTCTCTCGAACCCGTCAGGGGGCCGCCGATCTCGACTTGCGCGACGAGGCCAGACACCTGCTCGACGCATTCAAGAACCAGTCGAAGCCGGCCGTACTCCCGGCCACGCGAGCCGAGCACCTCGACGACTTCCTGGGATTCGACACGGGGGACGCTTCACTCGATGCGCTGCTGCGCGGGACCATGGAGGAGGTTGGTCGCGTCGGGTATGAGGGTGCGACAACGGCCGCCATCGGACGTGCCTCCGGACGCAGTGAGGGCCTCGTCTTCGCCCGATACCCGTCGAAGGTTGACCTCTTCGTCGACGCCACCCGTCGCCAGCATGCCCGCAACTGGCGTGCGAACGAAGTCTTCCACCAGGGAATCGCCGCCGTCCACGGCCCGGGCATCGCTGAGGCCGTCGTCATTCGGGAGTTCCAGCGGCCAGATCTCCGCGGCTACCGGGCGATCAGCCTCGAGCAGGTGCGAATGGCCCTGCACGATGAGCGACTACGCGAGGTCCAGTGGGGTGAGCTGGAGTTACTCGTCGCTCAAGCGCTAGCCGAGGACCCGAATTGGGCGGCGGCCGGCACTCCCGCCCACCTGCACCTCAGCGTGGCAATCGGGCTCGGGGTTACGGTTCTTCCGATCCTGGCTCCCGAGGCTTGGCTACTGCCGTATGACGTCGTGACTGTCCCGCTCGATGAGGGCTAGTCCACTCAAATCGGATCGATTCCCTGGAAGGAGTGACACCGCCGACCCTTGACGCACGCTGGATACGAACCTGGCGTTCATGGCTCCGGTGACCATTCCGTGACTACAATTTGCGACACAGTGTGGCCTCATGGTCGAGCATGTTCCGAAGCAGGTAGGGATTCGCGAGCTGAAGGCCCACCTTTCTGCCTACGTGAAGTGGGCTGAGGCCGGCCACGACATCACGATCACCGATCACGGGCGGCCCGCTGCGCGCCTCGTCGCGCCAGACCCGACTTCGGCAGACGTCATGCCGGCGGGCCTGCGCATCGGAATGGCCGAGGGCTGGATCTCTCCGGCGCTCAGCCGACGGCCCTTACGCACGATCGATCGCGTCGCGTCACCGACGACCATCGAACAATTGCTCGCCGACGACCGTGGCGCCGAGTGACCGCTTATGTCGACAGCAGCGCGCCGAATCCCTGACGCGGGCATCACCTTCATGACCTTCGATGCTCGCCAGGCGGAGGTTGCCCGTTCCCTGGGGCTCACGGTGCTTGGCGCCTGACCGATGGATGCTGCGTGGC
>CALPZT020000252.1 GCA_943328365.2 Bifidobacterium breve
AGCGCGAGCTCCTGCAGGAGTTCGAGGCAATTGACCCGGATTGTCCGGCGGATGCGGTGAGCCTCCTCGAGCGAACCGCGAGCGAGATGGTGCGCCCCCTCAGCCATGAGCTGGCATCGAGCATTCCGGCGTGGTCGCCCACCCCGACTGACCGATTGAACCCGCGGATCAACTGGCCGCTGGCGTTCGACCTTGCCAGCCAGGGTCGTCCGCTGCGCCCTCTTGCAACCGCGGTCGCGTTGGCGCTCATGAGCTTTGTCTTCGCCTTCGTGTTCTTCCGACCGGCCGAGGTCCTCCTCCTCATGCTCGACGCACTCGTGGCAACGTGGGTCCTGCTGACTTTGGGCAATGCCCTGCTCGCCCGGATGCTGTCGCACCGCCCGGTCTGGGTGCGGGTGCTCGCGGTGACATTCGCCGGCCTCATCGCGGGCGCAGTCACTGGATTCATCGCCCATGAGATCGCCGACGGCTCCCTCGCCGGTCAGTGGACATGGTTCGGCTCGATCGTGGTCACCTGTGCCATCGGCTGGCTGCTTGCCATCACACGCGCAGTTAATGGTCAGCATCGCACTGATGAAGAACTGCTCGCGGCGAGGGAACTCTCCCTGCGTTGGCAGGTGGCCCGCGTGGGCCAGGTGCAGTGGCATCAGCAGAAGGCCCTATCACGAGCCCTGCACGGGCCGATTCAGGGTGCCGTCACGGCTGCAGCAATGCGGCTCGACGAAGCCGTGCGAGCTGGCACCGATGCCACGGCGCTCGTGGCAGAAACACGCGATGAGCTACGAGCGGCGGTTTCGCTGCTCGAGGAGAAGCCCGACGCGACACCGGGCATGGTCAGCACCCTCGATCTCATCATCGGCACCTGGCAGGGGGTGTGTCGGGTTGTCGCAGCGACGACTCCCGATGCCACCGCCGCCCTCGACAATGACGAGCTATGTCGATCCTGCCTCCGCGATGTGCTCATCGATGCCATCTCCAACGCGGTCCGGCATGGCGACGCATCGATCGTCGACATATCGATCAGCCTCGTCGGCGACGAGGTGCTCGTGAGGGTCCGCGACAATGGCGCCACCTCCGGGACTGCAGCAATCCCGGGGCTTGGAACTCGAATCCTCGAAGAGTGCTCGACCCGGTGGAGCAGCGAGGCAACCGATGACGGCTACCTCCTCACGGCTTCCCTTCCGGTCATGCCGTGAAGCGCACCCCGTAGGTCGTGCAGTCGCCATTCAGGCAGTAAGCCCGTCGGCGAAGGCCGCGCCTAGCGCCTCCCGCCAGTCGCGCATGCCAGGCAGGCCGGCTGCTGCCCAGCATTCGTGATCGAGCACCGAGTACGAAGGGCGTGGGGCCGGACGGATGAAGGTGGACGAATCAGTCGGCAGCACCCGCTGCGGATCCGCGCCGACCTGCTCGAAGATCGCGCGGGTGAACTCGTACCAGTTCGTGGCCCCGCCGTTCGTGGCATGGAATATGCCGGCCGGCGGCCTGGCGTCGAGGAGCATGAGGATCTGCAGGGCGAGGTCGCGGGCGTAGGTGGGCTGCCCGAACTGGTCGTTGACGACCGATACCGTCTCGCGTTCGCCCTCGAGCCTCAGCATCGTCTTCACGAAGTTGCCGCCGCCGAGGCCGTAGAGCCACGCGGTGCGAACGAGGTAGTGACGGTCGGGCAGCTCTGCCTGCACCGCGATCTCACCGGCGAGCTTCGTGCGGCCGTAGGCGGAGCGCGGCGCGGGGATCGCGTCCGTCGCATAGGGCGTCGTGGCGTCACCTGAGAAGACGTAGTCGGTTGAGAGATGGACGAGCCACGCGCCGCTGCCGGCGCACGCGGCGGCGAGCACCCGCGGGCCTTCACCGTTGACGAGCAGCGCGGCTGCCTCTTGGGTCTCGGCTTCGTCGACCGCTGTCCAGGCCGCGCAGTTGATGACGACATCGGGCTCGAATGCGGCCAGGGCAGCGGCAACCGACTGTGGGTCGGTGATGTCGATGTCCGGGCGATCGAGCCCGAGGACGACGTCGCCATCACGCGCCGAGATGAGGGACACGAACTCCGAGCCGAGTTGCCCGAGCGAACCGGTGACGAGGGCGCGCACTGCTAGATCGCGGCCTTGGCCTTGAGCGGGCGCCACCATGCCTCATTTGCCCGGTACCAGGCAATGGTTTCGGCAAGGCCGTCGGCGAATGCATGCTGCGGCTCGTAGCCCAGACCCCGCAACCGGGAGTCGTCGACCGAGTAGCGGCGATCGTGGCCCTTGCGGTCCTCGACGGGCCGCACTGAATCCCAGTCGGCGCCCATCGCCTCGAGCACCTGCTCGGTGATCTGGCGGTTGTTGAGCTCGAGGCCGCCGCCGATGTTGTAGGACTGCCCGGGCTCGCCCTTCGCGATGACGATCGCGATGCCGCGGCAGTGGTCGTCGACGTGGAGCCAGTCGCGGACATTGAGGCCGTCGCCGTAGAGCGGCACCTTGCCTCCGTCAATGAGGTTCGTGACGAACAGGGGGATGAGCTTCTCCGGGAACTGGAAGGGCCCGTAGTTGTTCGAGCAGCGGGTCGAGGAGATGTTCAAGCCGTACGTGACGTTGTAGGCGCGCACGAGCATCTCGGCCGCAGCCTTCGCAGCCGAGTAGGGCGAGTTCGGCAGCAGCGGCTCGCTCTCGGTCCATGAGCCCTCGTCGATGGACCCGTACACCTCATCAGTGCCGATGTGGACGGTGCGGGGGATGCCGTGGCGCAGGCAGGCATCGAACAGGGTCTGGGCGCCGACGACGTTCGTGAGGAGGAACTCCTGCGGGCCGGAGATCGATCGGTCGACGTGGGTCTCGGCCGCGAAGTTCACGACGATGTCGTGCCCGGGGAGGACGGAGTCGAGGAGCGTGCCGTCGCAGATATCGCCCTTGACGAATGAGTAGCGGGGGTCGCCCGAAACCGATTCGAGGTTCGCGAGGTTGCCGGCGTACGTGAGCTTGTCGTACACGGTGACCGCGGTGACATCAGGGCCGTAGGCGCCCGAGAGCAGCTGCCTGACGAAGTGGGAGCCGATGAATCCGGCGGCCCCGGTGACGAAGTAGCGCACAGTCACGTCCCTTTCAGTCGGCCGAGCCACTGCGTGGCCTCAGCGAAGTCCCCGTCGGTAACGCCCGGGCGCAGCACGGGAGCCTTGCCGTCGTGACGAGGGTACGAGCCTAAGTATCTGACATCGAGGCAGATCCGGTGCAGGCCCATGAGGGCCTCGGCGACCCGGGCGTCAGCCACATGGCCCTCGATATCGACGCTGAAGAAGTAGTCGCCGAGGGCGCGCCTGGTCGGGCGCGACTCGATGCGGGTCATGTTCACCCCGCGGACGGCGAACTCGGTGAGAATCGCGAGCAGCGCACCGGGGTGATCGGCGTGCATGAACAGGCTGAGCGTGGTCTTGTCGGCTCCGGTCGGATCGGGGAGCTCGCCCGGCTTCGAGACGAGGACGAATCTCGTAGTCGCATCCTGTGTGTCGCCGATGTTGTCGGCGAGGATCGACAGGCCGTAGATATCGGCGGTGATGGCCTGGGAGATCGCGGCATCGAACGGCCTGGGCACCTCGAGCAGGGCCGCCGCCGCGCCTGCGGTCGAGAGGGCTGGGAGGACGACGGCATCGGGGAGATTGGCACGCAGCCAGGCCATGACCTGTGCGTGCGCGTGGGGGTGGGTAGCGATTCGCTCGACGTCGGCCAGGGTGACGCCGCTTGGTGCGACGAGGCTGAACTGGACCGCGAGGACGGCTTCGTCGACGATGACGAGCGGCTCGCCATTCGTCAGCTCGTCGAGGGTGAGGGTCACGGCTCCCTCGACGGAGTTCTCGATCGGGACGAGCGCGAGGTCGGATTCACCGGCCCGCACCATGCGAAGGGCCTCATGGACGGAGGCCGCCGGCAGGAGCTCGGCGGCGTCAGCGATCGCGAGGGTACGAAGCGC
>CALPZT020000253.1 GCA_943328365.2 Bifidobacterium breve
CCTTCACTCCCCGAGTCACCATGAGTCGCGCGTGCACCCCCGTGTGCATGGCGTTGGCCAGCTGGGTCTCGACCAGTGCGTCAGCGACCCCCCGGCGGTCGAGGACCATCTCGAGGTCGATCGCCTTGGCCGCCTCGAACAACCGGTCGAGGTGCTCGTCGAGAAATGCCCACGTGCCATCGTGCAGGCGGAGGCCCTCCCACACTCCGTCGCCCAGCATGAAGCCCGAGTCGTAGACGCTGACCGTTGCCTCGGCCCGCGGCACGAGCCGCCCGTCGACCCAGATGAGGATCGACTCGTTGCGCGGGTCATCCTCGGCGCCATGGGTGTCTGCGTGATCGGTCATCGTGGTCTCCCATGCGGCGGTGGCATCTCCCGGACGCTACACGCATTGGCACCACCGAGACTGAGGTTCACAAGTGAACTCAGCCTGCAGTTGACACAGCATGGCCCCGGTCGAGCGAAAAGCCCGCTATCCGTTGCGGCTGAGCAGGTGCCTTGCCATGACGATGCGCTGCACCTGATTCGTACCCTCGTAGATCTGGGTGATCTTCGCACGTAAGCCCCTGAGCAGGGGAAACACCTCCGAATGGCACACGAGTGACACACGGGGTGTGCCGCAGGGTGCCGTCGCGTGCCTGCTGATGCCCGACCCAGGCTCCGAAGCCGGGCCTCGAACGGATGCCCGCGACTGCCCGCCTCGCGAGGGTCGGGCCGAAAGGCCGTGCGTCGATCCGCAGGGTGACCCGCCCGGAAGAGTTACCCGAAGGAAGGCCATCTTGGCTTCGGCTGCCGTCCTCGACAGGCCCCGCATGGTGCCCCGGCATGACCACCTATGCAGTATCGGCACCCACCCCCGGATCCGACCGGGCCTGGGGCCGCGATGAAGTCGCCCACTACCTGCGCATCTGCGTCCGGCAGCTGACGGACCTGCGCCGGGAGGATCCGTCCTTCCCCTCTCCTCGGATGATCGGCCGCCGGCCGCTATGGGCTCCCGGCGACGTCTCGGCGTGGCTGTCATGCCCCGCGCCCCATGTCACCGCAGCGACGACGCGTCGAAGGTCCGGTCGTGTCAACTAGCCGCTGGCGCGATGCCGGATCCGCGTCCCAGGACGTCGATCCCGTCCGGGTCTCCCCCGATGGCCGAATCGCCTACTGGACCGGAGGCACGCCGGGGGTCGGGACACACAAGTTCGAGCGCCGCAGCGATCCCGCCGCAGCCAAGGCCCGTGCCGACGAGCTGCGCGATGCGCTCGCGGCGAAGGTGGATCCCTCCGCGCATCGGACCCTGGACGAGCTCGCCCAGACGATGCTCGACGAGATGCGCGAATCGGGCACGCCGACCGGCACGACACGCCAGTACAAGAGCAACTGGAACGTGTGGGTGCCCCCGGAGGTCGGAGCGACGCTGTGCGGCGACGCGGGCATCGAGCACGTGACCGCGATCCTGCGCGGGCTGGGCAGCAAGAAGGCGTCCCGCGGCACCGTCAACGCCGTGATCCGCACGCTCAACACGGTGATGCGTACCGGGCACCTGTACGGCTGGCTTGCCGCCGACAGCCTCGGTTCCGACCGGCGGCGTCAATCCGCCTACAAAGTCGCCCGGCACCGCGCATCCGACACCGACGAGGCCGGCGCAACGATCACCCTCGACAAGTGCCCGACCGTGACCGAGATGGACGAGTTCGCTGCATCAATGGCCGTGGCCTACCCCGGGCGCGGACGAAGGCATCATGTCCAATTGCCGGAGCTCCGACCGCTACTCGATGGCTGCGGCGCGTATCCGGTTGTCATCGTCATCGATGAGCCAGCCGGACAACTGGAGAGTGCGAATGGCCCGGATGATGGCTTCGTTGACATCGACGCCTACGCGTGCGAACCCGAGGTATCGAGCGGTCGTGACGACTAGGTCTGTGAGCGAGATGGCCGCTCAGTCGTTGGCGATCCGATGAGCGGTGTCCTCGACTTCACGTTGATGGATATGACGGATTTCCCGCTTGGTCGACTCGTCATGGGTGCGCTTCGCGTGCTTTTCCGTGCCTTCCGTGCAGCTTCCAACGACCTTGCCCGTACTGATTCGAGCGGGCTACGTTAAAGCCGGCACCAGCGAACTCCACCTGCCCCAAGACATCGCCTCAACGCTGCTTCCCTGACAACGCACACAACCCAGGGCCGCACTCCAATGGAGTGCGGCCATGTGTCATTGCCTCACCAGCACTATGCCCAGCGTGTCCGTCCCATGTCATTCCATAGGCGTTCGTATGCGGACCACGTCCGTTTGAGCGGGGACGTAGCGTGTCCGTTGACAACTGTCGCGCGTGGGATAGTCGAGAGCGGCATTGGCGCCGCTTGGCACGCTGACGACGTCTCCAGTTCACCGAAAGTAAGCCTCGCCCAAGTGACGAGCGATTTTCATGCCGCCCTGGAGACTGTGGACGGCTCACGGGTCGTTCCTATTTGGTGTAACGGATGGAGACGATGACCTTGCGGCCAGCGGCCCCTGTCTCCTTGGCGATTCCGTCGCCCCGCGTTGTGACTGGCCCCTTGAGCCCCAGCGTCCGCAGGTAGGCCTTCACCGCCCTCGCCCGCGCCGTCGACAGGGCCTCGTCGTTCCCTGTGACCTTCGTCGGCTGAACGTAGCCCACCGCCAGCGACCCCACCGCCGTGCCCTTGCGGCCCTTCAGCAGCGCCCGCAGTTGGTCCGTCGTCTGGGGCGTCAACTGCGCCGACAGCGGCATGAAGGTCACGGTCGCCTTCGCCACGCGGATGCGCGGCTCGCGATCGGGCTTGACGACCACCCCCAAGGACAGCGACCGCACCGCGATGTCCTTGGCGTAGCCGTTGACCTGCAAGGTGTGCCTGCCGACGGCGAGGTCCTTGGGGATCGGCACCGAGCCCGAGAAGTTCCCAGACTCGTCCGTGGTCACGCTGCCGATATAGCGCGGAGTGGAGAACACGTACAGCCGGACCTCGCTGTTGGACAGGAAACCGGTCCCTTCCACCTTGGCCACCCGGTCCTGCTCCAGCACCAGCGCACCTCCGTCGTAGCTGAGCCCCAGCGGCCCGCCCTGCCCATTGAGTCCGGCCAGGCGCATCGTGAACTCGTCCCCTGTCACCACCAGCCCCGTCGGCGCGGAGGGCGCATTCGCCGCCACGTTCACCGCCGTCGGCACCCCGTTCACCAGGAGCAGGCTCGACCCAGCAGGCAGCCCGGAGGACGGCACATCCTGGTCCTGCGAATTCGCGATCGGATCCAACGGCGGCCTCGTCGGTACCGAGGCAGGAGCTTGGGCCACCGGCGCAGCCGACTCCTCCACCACCGGGGCCGGGGCTGGGGCCGGTGCGGGCGGGGCTGGCGGGGTAGCGGTCCACTGCGCGTACAACGTGCCATCCGCGGCAAACGGGTAGAACGCCCCGTTCACGTACGCCGTGCCCGACCCAACCGCGACCGTGTTCCACCCAGCGAACGCATAGCCCGAGCGCGTGAACGCATTGGCGGTCAATGCCGTCGCCGTGGCCGCCATCTGGGTGGCCATCGACCCGCTACCGCCATTCGCGTCGAAGGTCACCGTTCTCGGAAGTCCCGTCCACTGGGCATACAGATTCACGTCGTTTCCAGCGCTGAAGTCGTACGAGGCGGCATTGGCGTAGGCGGTCCCCGATCCATCCGCGACCGTGTTCCAGCCGGCGAACGTGTAACTGGTCCTCGTGAACGAGTTGGACGTCAAGGGGGTCGCGACGGCTGCGGTCTGGCTCGCCATCGTTCCCGTTCCGCCGTTCGCATTGAAGATCGCGGTCGGCTGGGACGTGACGGTCACCGATCCCACGATCGGGCTTGATGTGGTCGTCGGACTGCCCGTGAGCGTGATGGTGGCACTGGTCGTGGTGACCGGGAACTCCAGGGAAACCGTCTGTGGCAGCCCGTTACTGCCAGCAA
>CALPZT020000254.1 GCA_943328365.2 Bifidobacterium breve
ACTGACCCGTCCGAACCTGTCACGACCTTCACGATCATTGCCGGCGAGCGGCGCATCCAGGTCGAGTCACTGGCAGAGCGTCCGCTCATACGGGTGACGCCGAACTACTCGACCGTCGGCGACCGCGAACTGCGCACCTGCGTTCTGTGGCCCGACAGCCATAATCCCGGAGACGGACCTTTGCCGGTCATCCTGTCTCCCTACGGCGGCCCGCACGCGCAGCGGGTCGTTCGATCAGCCGGTGCGTATGCCACCGACCAGTGGATCGCCGATCAGGGGTTCGCGGTGGTCATCGCTGACGGTCGCGGCACCCCGGGGCGGGGGCCGGCGTGGGATCGGTCGATCCTTGGCGACCTCGCGACACGGGTGCTCGAGGATCAGGTCGATGCGCTTCACGCCCTCGCTGAGGATGAGCCAGATCTCGATCTCACGCGCGTCGGCATTCGGGGCTGGTCCTTCGGCGGGTACCTCGCGGCCCTCGCCGCGCTCGACCGTCCCGATGTCTTCCATGCCGCTGTCGCCGGCGCGCCCGTCACCGACTGGGCGCTGTACGACACCGCCTATACCGAGCGCTACCTCGGGCACCCGGAGACATCGCCCGAGGCCTACGAGCGCTCCTCGCTTCTCTCGCGAGCCGACCGGCTTGCCCGGCCGCTCCTGCTCATCCACGGCCTTGCCGACGACAACGTCCTGGCCGCGCACACCCTTCAGCTGTCGAGCGCATTGCTCGCCGCCGGTCGCAGCCACTCGGTGGTGCCGCTCAGTGGCGTCACGCACATGACACCGCAGGAGATCGTCGCCGAGAATCTGCTGCGACTCGAGATCGACTTCTTCCGCCGCCACCTCGTCTAGCACCCTGTGTCCAGCAAGCCCCCCGATTGCCCCGTCGTTTCATCCAGTATCCGGCTGAGCTGACCAAGATATTGGTCATTCGGCAGGCAGAGTGGTCAGTTCATCCGCTGTAGTTATCCGGTAATAATCGTTGGAAATGCTGGGTTTCTTCGCACGAATGCGCAAATCGTTCGGTGAGCACTGTGCGCGATCGGATGTGCGGCTCGGCATATCGGGTCCGCGCACGCAGATCCGCGCTAGGCGTCGGATCGACGAGCGGATGGGATGACCAGATACGTGTTCAAGTGACCAAATTTTCGGTCAGTTCAGCCGGATACTGGATGAAACGGCCGGGGGGGCTTGAGCCGGGGGGGGTCCTATGGGCGCTCCGCCTTTCCGATCTGGACGAGGTCGTAGCCGTTGCCGAGCGCGCCGTTCGTCGTGACGTTCGTGAGCATCGGCGGACGGTGCAGGATCGACTTCACGCTTGCGAGGGGGATGTAGGAGCAGTCGTCGAGGACGAGACGGTCGATCATTCGCCCGACACTCTCCTGCACCGCGGGGCTGGTCGAGGTGATCTCCGGTGCACGCAGGAGGATGTCGACGCTCGGTATGCGGACCTGCGCGACATTGGTGCTCAGCCCCGAGCCGACGAGGTCTCCGCTCACGAGCGGGTTCCAGAACCCCCACGTACCCGACACCATCGGCGCCTGCACGAGCAGTGCGAGGTCGATCTGCTCACCCCTCATCGCGGCCGGCGATGACGTCAGGCGCACGTAGTCGATCGGCGCGAACGGCACTCCGACCACGAGGATGCCCACCCGCTCCAGCGCGGCAGCGAGCGATGCGACGATCTTGGAGTTCGTTGACGTTGCCGCGAACGCCAGCCGTACCGGAAAGCCCGACGGCCGACCGCATCGCTCGAGCGATGCCTTGGCCGCATCGAGGTCGCCGCTGCCATCGCCAACGGCAAACGGCTGGTACGACCAGTCAAAGGACGGGATCGTCGGGGGCGAGAGCGAAGTGGCCGGCTCTGCCGCCAGCTCCACCGGGTCCACTCCACCGGCCAGAGCGGCCACGACCCCAAGCCGGTCGACGGCCGAGAAGACAGCTCGCCTGCAGTCGACGTTGCCCAGGGCGTCGCTCGCATATGCCGGGACCGCAAGCATCGCACTTCGACCAGTGCCGGGGTTGTCGGATGTCGCCGCGACGGACGGGTCATCGAGGAGCTCACCCGCCAGGCTCGAATCCATGCGGCCCTGGACTGCAAGGTCCGCGCGTCCTGCCCTGAGTTCACCAGCCATCTCGGCATCGGTAGAGACGACCGTGAACTCGATCCGGTCGACCCTTGGGTGCCGCGCGGCATCGGTCGCCTGATCCCACTGCGGGTTGCGCTCGAACACCGTCGACATCCCCGTCGACACGATCCGAAATGGCCCCGATGCGAGCGCGGCGCCCGGGTCGCGCCGCGGGGCCGACACCGGCAGTGCCAACAGCGCATCGAAGTCGGTTGAGGGCTTGCGCAGTGTCACCGTGATCGTGCCGGAGGCACCGAGTTCAATGCTCGCGACACTCACATCCCGGCGAGAGAGATCGAGTGCGCGGATCCCTTCGGCCACCTGGTCCATGGTTATCGACTGACCGTCTTCCCAGCGCACATTCGGCTGTAGTTCGTACGTCCACGATGAGCGGTCCTCGTTGGGCGTCCCGCGTCCTGCGGCAAGGTCGGGCACGATGACGGCGCCTCGGCGGCCGGCATCAGAGCCGTAGGTCATCAACTGACGGGTCATGAGCCGCTGCATGTTCACGCACCAGGCGCTCACCGCCTGCTCGGGGAGCCAATCACCGCAGTCGCGAGTGGAGATGAGCCGAAGGACCCCACCATCCGGGCCTCCCGGGTTGACGACGTGATCGACAGCACGATCGAATCCCGGAACCGACGTGCCTGCCGGCGAGGGCTCGGCGCCTGCCGAGCATCCAGCGAGGAGGAGCACCGTCATGCCTGCGAGGAGCAGGCGCGGGGTCATGGAGTCCAGTGTGCCCGATCGATGATGGGGAAGCGTCACTCCGGAGGCGCTGCGTCCGGCCCCTTCACGTAGTCGACCCCTGTTGCCCGGGCGAGCCCACCCGACTCGACCACATCTGCGATGACCTCGCTGGGCGGGCGCACGTCAGGTGCCTGGAGTTCGACAACCTCGGGCTCCGGGCCACGGATGACGGTGCCGAGCTCGAGGTCGAACATCGGGAAGTGGCAGGCAACCGTGTGACCGGGGAGGAGCTCGCGCAATTCGGGAACCTCGGCCTTGCAGCGGTCTTCGGCACGGAAGCACCGGGTATGGAACACGCAGCCGCTCGGCGGGTTGATCGGGCTCGGCAAATCACCGCTGAGCCGGATCTGCTCGCGATTGGCCTGGGCACGCGGATCAGGCACCGGCACCGCGGAGAGCAGCGCGTGGGTGTACGGATGCAGCGGCTTGGCGTAGAGGTCTTCACGCGATGCGAGCTCGACGATGTGACCGAGGTACATGACCGCGACGCGGTGCGCAATCTGGCGGACCACCGCGAGATCATGCGCCACGAAGAGGTACGCCACGCCGAAGTCATCCTGAAGGTCCTTGAGCAGGTTCATGATCTGCGCCTGGATCGAGACGTCAAGCGCGGAGACCGGCTCGTCGCAGACGATGATCTTCGGCCGCAGCGCCACCGCGCGCGCGATACCGATTCGCTGCCGCTGACCGCCCGAGAACTCGCTCGGGTAGCGGTTGTAGTGCTCGGGATTCAGCCCCACCCGCTCCATGAGGTCCTGCACTGCCGCGCGAACCCCACCAGGAGGAGTGACCGACTGCACCTCGAAGGGTGCCCCGATGATCGTGCCGACCGTGTGGCGGGGATTGAGTGCGTTATAGGGATCCTGGAAGATCATCTGGGCCTTGCGCCGCAGGGGGACGAGTTGCTTCGCGGACATCGCGGTGATGTCGTCGCCATCGAGTTCGATGGTGCCGCTCGTCGGGGCGATGAGCCGTAGGACGGTGCGGCCGGTGGTCGACTTCCCGCAGCCGCTCTCGCCCACGAGACCGAGGGTCTCGCCGGGAGCGA
>CALPZT020000255.1 GCA_943328365.2 Bifidobacterium breve
GGTGAGGGCAGCTTCACCAAGCGCGACGAGGCCACGCACACCGCGGTTATCACCGCCAGCGGCAAGGAGATCCGCGGCGGCGGCTCGGCATCGGCCGTCATCACCGCCACCCTCGTCTCCGAGGGCCCCAACAGCACGCGAGCCGATGTCCTCACCGAGCTCACCATCACCGGCAAGGTCGCCCAGTTCGGCAAGGGCGTCATCACCGACGTCTCGAAGAAGCTCATCGACCAGTTCGCGACCAACCTTCAGGCGGTCATCGCCGCGAAGAGCGCCGCGGATTCAGCAGCGCCCGGAGAGGTCGTTGCAGCACCGGTCATCCAGGCCTCGGACAGCATCGACCTCCTCGGCGCAGCGGGAGCTCCGGTCCTCAAGCGCGCAATTCCCGTTGCTATCGGCGTGATCGTCATCGTTGGCATCATCGTGTACTTCATCGTGAAGTAGCAGTCCCAGCCAACCAGCCTTATCTCGAGTTTCACTCGTCCATCGCAAGTCATCACAAATGCACGTGCCAAGGAAACCAATCGAACGGAAAGGCGTGAGGGATGCAAACACCCGCACCTGTGGACTATGTCCGCGCAACGTCCGTTGCTGACGCACTCAGTCTGCTTCAGCAGCACGGCGAAGAAGCACGAATCCTCGCAGGCGGCCACAGCCTCCTGCCGATGATGAAGCTGCGTCTCGCCCGGCCCGACATCCTCATCGACATCAACGACCTCGATGAGCTTCGCGGCATCAAGGTGGAGGGCAATGAGATCGTCCTCGGCGCGATGGTCACGCACGCCGAGATCCTCGCCTCGCCCATCCTCGCCGAGCACTACGCGATCTTCGCGGAGGCCGAGCACCTCATCGCCGATCCGATCGTGCGCAACAAGGGCACGGTCGGCGGTTCGATGTGCCAGGCCGACCCGGCAGAGGATCTCTCCGCCGTCGGTGCAGCGCTCGGCGGCAGCGTCGTCATCCAGAACGCTGACGGACGCCGCACCGTCCCCATGCGCGACTTCCACGAGGGCCCGTACGAGACGAAGGTCGCCGATGGCGAGATTCTCGTCGAGGTTCGCTACCCGATCCGCCCCGGAGCAGGCAGTGCCTACGAGAAGGTCGAGCGCCGTGCAGGCGACTGGGCAGTATGCGCCGCAGGCGCCTTCGTGGTCCTGAACGGCGGCACGATCTCCGACGTCGGCATCGGCATCGGAGCCGTCAACGCACCGCACTTCACCGCCCCTGACGCCGAGGCCTTCCTCATCGGCAAGGAGCCGACCGCGGAGAACCTCGCAGCGGCTGCTCAGATGGCGGCTGATGTCTGCGAGCCATCCTCCGATCAGCGCGGTCCGGAGGATTACAAGAAGCATCTGGCAATGGAACTCACCAGGCGTGCGCTCACCCGCGCGGCTGCAGCGGCGAAGGGAGCCTGACGTGGAAATCAGCATGAATATCAATGGCAAGCCGATCACTCGTGACATGGAAGCTCGCACGCTTCTCGTGCACTACATCCGCGAGGACGGCGATCTGCGCGGCACCCACTGGGGCTGCGACACCTCCAACTGCGGCGCCTGCGTCGTGTGGGTCGATGGCACCCCGGTGAAGAGCTGCACCGTGCTCGCCGCCTCGGCGGCCGGTCACGACATCACCACGGTCGAGGGCCTCGAGAAGGACGGCACCCTCGATCCGATCCAGCAGGGCTTCATCGAGTGCCACGGGCTCCAGTGCGGCTTCTGCACCCCGGGCATGATGATGACCGGCCGCTGGCTGCTCGACAACAACCCGAAGCCGAGCGAAGCAGAGATTCGCGAGTGCATCTCCGGGCAGCTGTGCCGCTGCACCGGCTACAAGAACATCGTCGAGTCCATTCAGTGGGCCGCCGAGCATCCCGCAGGAGAAGAGGTGTCCGCATGACCGCCACCCAAGAGGTGCCGTTGAGCGCAGCCGGCAACCCGATCGGCTTCGGAAGCATGAAGCGCGTCGAGGATCAGCGCTTCGTCCGTGGGCAGGGCAATTACGTCGATGACGTGAACCTGCCCGGCATGCTCCACAGCGCGATCCTGCGCAGCCCGTTCGCGCACGCCCGCATCAAGTCGATCGACACCTCGGCAGCCGAGGCGCTTCCGGGTGTCGTCGCAGTCCTCACGGGTGCTGCCCTCGCCGGCATTCCTCGTCCGGAGCTGCTCGGCAACAACTTCGCGTGGATGCCCACCCTGTCGTACGACACCCAGGCGGTGCTCGCCACCGACAAGGTCCGCTTCCAGGGCCAGGAGGTCGCATTCGTCATCGCCGAGTCCCGCTACATCGCGAAGGATGCCCTCGAGCTCATCGACGTCGACTACGAGCCGCTCGAGCCGGTCATGGACGCCAAGCGCGCGATGGATCCGGGCGCACCGGTCATCCGCGACGACAAGGGCCAGACCGACAACAGCATCACCGATGTCCACGGTCACAAGACCTGGGAGTCCGGCAATGCGATCAGCACGGCCGAGGCGATCGCCCGGGCCGAGGCCGATCCCAACTGCGTCGTCGTGACCCAGGAGGTCATGTACCCGCGGGTGCACCCGGCTCCCATGGAGACCTGCGGCTCGGTTGCGCACATGGACAAGGTCACCGGCCAGCTCACCCTCTACACAACGAGCCAGGCACCCCATGCGCACCGCACCGTCTACGCGATGGTCGCCGGGCTTCCGGAGCAGAAGATCCGCGTGATCTCCCCTGATATCGGTGGCGGCTTCGGCAACAAGGTCGGCGTCTACCCCGGCTACGTCCTGTCGATCCTCGGCTCGATCGTCACCGGAAAGCCGGTGAAGTGGATGGAGGATCGCGGCGAGAACCTCATGTCGACCTCATTCGCCCGCGACTACCACATGACCGGCAAGATCGCGGCGACGCGAGACGGCAAGATTCTCGCCGTCGATGTCGACGTCCTCGCCGACCATGGCGCATTCAATGGCGTGGCCCAGCCGACCAACTACCCGGCCGGCTTCTTCCACATCTTCTCGGGCTCGTACGACTACCCGGATGCGCACTGCAAGGTCACGCCCGTCTACACGAACAAGGCGCCGGGCGGCGTTGCCTACGCATGCTCCTTCCGCATCACCGAGGCGGTCTACGTCATCGAGCGGATGGTCGACTGCCTCGCGGCAGAGCTGGGCATGGATCCTGCAGAGCTGCGCCTGAAGAACCTGCTCAAGCCTGAGCAGTTCCCGTACACCTCGCCCACCGGCTGGGTCTACGACTCGGGCCAGTACGAGAAGACAATGCGCGTGGCCATGGAGATCGCCGGCTACGAGGAGCTCCGTCGCGAGCAGGCCGAGAAGCGTGCCCGCGGCGAGTACATGGGCATCGGCATCTCGTTCTTCACCGAGGGCGTGGGCGCAGGCCCGCGCAAGGACATGGACATCCTCGGCCTGGGCATGGCCGACGGCATCGAGCTGCGCGTGCATCCCACGGGCAAGGCGGTGCTGCGTCTCTCGGTGCAGTCGCAGGGCCAGGGCCACGAGACCACGTACGCGCAGATCGTCGCGCATGAGCTCGGTATCCCGCCGGAGGACATTGATGTCGTCCACGGCGACACCGACCAGACGCCGTTCGGTCTCGGCACCTACGGCTCACGGTCGATGCCGGTGTCGGGTGCTGCGGCAGCCGTCGTCTCGCGCAAGGTCAAGGAGCGGGCACGCATCGTCGCAGCAGCGGCACTCGAGTGCTCACCCGACGATCTCGAGTGGGAGCTCGGCCGCTGGTCGGTCAAGGGCGATAGGGAGCGAGGCAAGACGATTCAGGAGATCGCACTCCTCTCGCACAGCTCACTCGAGCTGCCGGAGGGCGTCGAGGGTCACCTTGATGCAACTGCGGTCTACAACCCGCCGAACCTCACCTACCCCTACGGGGCCTACATCTGCGTCGTCGACGTCGATCCCGGCACCGGTCAGGTGAA
>CALPZT020000256.1 GCA_943328365.2 Bifidobacterium breve
ACCCCCGAGAGGATCGTGGAGAAGAACCAGCGTGCGATGTACGGCGTGATGACGGCGATGCTCCCCGTCCGACCGCTCGCCAGCCGCGATGCGCTCGGCGAGATCACGTAGTCGAGATCAGCGGCAATCTTCTGCACCCGCACTCGGGTCTGCTCGTCGACATTCGGCAGTCCGCGAAGTGCCCTGGAGACGGTCGCGGTCGAGACGCCTGCGGCCTGCGCGACGTCGCGAATGGTGATGCCCATTCTTGGGAGTGTAGACATCCCTGCCCTCAGTCGACAACCGGTTACATGCAGTGGGGCAGGGATTGTCAGGTCTGTGGCGCTACGAGCCTGTAAACGATGCCATCGAGGATATCCGTCTCGCTGGCAATGACCTCGTGCTGGTCGTACGCGCGCATGAGTGCGCGGAGCACCATGGCCCCACCGCCGATGACGTCGACTCGGCCCTCGTGCATGAACGGCAGCGCTGCCCGCTCCGCCCTCGTCATGGCAAGCAACTGCTCTGTCACCCGCTCGACCTGATCGAGGGTCACGACCGCGCCGTGGAGCACCGAAGGGTCGTATGCCGAGAGCCCGAGCGCCATCGCTGCGACGGTGGTGACGGATCCGGCAACGCCGACGAGCGTGCGGGCATCGCCGACCGGCACTGCGCTCGCTGCGACGTCAAGCGCTACCGCGAGGTCGGTCTCGACCCGAGCGATCTCCTCGCTCGTGGGCGGGTCGGATCGCAGGTGACGCTCGGTCATCCGGACGCACCCGACGTCGATGCTGATGCTGTGGCTCGGCAGCGCCTCGCCGAGGACGAACTCAGTCGATCCCCCTCCGATGTCGACGACGAGGACCGGCAGCGTCAGCAGTTCGGGCGGCAGGCCACGGACCGCCCCGAGGAAGGAGAGCGCCGCCTCCTCGGTGCCGGCGATGACATCTGGCTCGACCCCAAGCCGTGCCCTGACGCCCGCAATGAATGCATCGCGGTTGCGGGCGTCTCGTGTCGCGGACGTCGCAACGAACCTCAGTGCCGGACCGCCATGGAGGGCGAGAAGCCCGGCGTACTCATCGCACGCTGCAAAGGTGCGCTCGAGGGCACCCGTCGAGAACTCGCCGGTTCGGTCGATTCCCTCACCGAGCCGGACAACCCGCATGGTCCGCACGACATCGGTGAGCATCCCGGTGGACTCATCGACGTCGGCGATAAGGAGGCGGATCGAGTTGGTGCCGCAATCGATCGCTGCAACGCGCATCAGGCGGTTTCGTCCTGGCCGGGATGGCAGCAGGGATTCGACGCCCACCATGGGCCGAGAGCCGCAAGGGCCTCATCGCCGAGCGGGTTCACTCCAGCGCCGGCTGCAAGTGAATGGGCGACGAGCACATGCAGGCACTTCACCCGATTCGGCATGCCGCCCGCACTGATCCCGTCGATCTCAACGACATCGCCGAGCTGAGCACGGTCGGCGAGGTAGGCCTCGTGCGCCGCCGAGTACTGGGAGGCAAGTTCAGCGTCATCGCCGAGCCTGGCCTCCATCTCGCGCATGAGCCCGCCGGCCTCGAGGGTGCCGATCGCTCCGCTTGCCCTCGGGCAGGTGAGATAGAAGGTGGTCGGGAAGGGGGTTCCGTCCGGAAGGCGCGGCAGGGTCCGGACGACATCGGGGGCACCGCACGGGCAGCGGTGCGCAACTGAGACGATCCCACGCGGAACCCGGCCGAGTTGCAGTTCGACGATCGCCGCATCGGCCGGCGACAACAGCTCAGACGTCACTCGCGCGGCCCGTCATTCGGTGCGGCCTCGGAGGCGGCTCGTCCACCGCCGCCCTTCGTCTTTGGATCCGAGCCCGAATCGGCCTCGGAGGTCGCAGCCCATAGTCGCGCGTACCAAAGCTGCGGGGCCGGCTCGACGACCGCGGCCACTGCCAACTCCTCTGGGAGGTCCTCGGTTCCGATCGTCGTGTAACCGATCTCGCCGGGATTTACGAAGTGGAAGCGGCTGCGTGCCTGCGCCGCGATGAATGCCGGATCGGCCCACCGCTCCTTCTCGATGCGCAGATTCTCCGTGAGCAACTGCGCCGCGGCAACCTCAGCCTCGAGGCCGGCGATCTCGTCACGCTGGTTGAACCACGCCCGAACGGGGACTGCGAGGCTCGCGACGAGGATCGCAGCCACCACGGTGAGGATGGCAGCACGGCCGGTCTGCGAGCCACGGCGCCGGGGCGCGATCAGCAGCTGCGAATCACTCACGCTGCTGATCGTGCCACGAACTCTCAGGACGACAGGCGACCGAAACGCGGGAAGGCCGATGCTCCTGCGTAGCGAGCCGCATCGTCGAGCTCCTCCTCGATGCGGAGCAGTTGGTTGTACTTCGCCACCCGCTCCGAACGCGCGGGGGCGCCCGTCTTGATCTGGCCGCAATTCGTTGCGACGGCGAGATCGGCGATCGTGGTGTCCTCGGTCTCGCCGGAGCGGTGCGACATCATCGACGTGAAGCCATTGCGGGTCGCAAGGCTCACGGCGTCGAGGGTCTCGGTGAGCGAGCCGATCTGGTTCACCTTGACGAGGAGAGCATTCGCAGCGGACTCGTCGATGCCTCGCTGGAGGCGCGTTGGGTTCGTGACGAAGAGGTCGTCGCCGACGATCTGGACACGGTCGCCGACGGTGCTCGTGAGGTGGATCCACCCGGCCCAGTCGTCCTCCGACATCGGATCCTCGATCGAGACAAGCGGGAAGTCGGCGAGGAGTGACTCGTAGTAGGCGGTCATCCACTCGGACGAACGCGATGCACCCTCGAATGCGTAGGCGCCATCGGCGTAGAACTCGGTCGATGCGACATCGAGGGCGAGCGCGATGTCGGACCCGAGCCGAAGGCCGGTAGCGCCGATCGCCGTCGCGATGAGCTCGAGGGCTGCACGGTTGCTCTCGAGTGATGGCGCGAAACCTCCCTCGTCGCCGAGACCGGTCGACAGACCCTGCTTCTTCAGGACGCTCTTGAGCGAGTGGTAGACCTCGGTGCCCTGCTGCAGTGCCTCGCTGAAGGTGGTCGCGCCGATCGGGGCGATCATGAACTCCTGGATGTCGACACCGGTATCGGCGTGGGCGCCCCCGTTGAGGATGTTCATCATCGGGACCGGAAGCACGTGGGCATTAGGGCCGCCGACGTATCGGAAGAGGGGCAGCTCGGCCGAAAGCGCTGCGGCCTTTGCGACCGCGAGCGAGACCCCGAGGATCGCATTCGCCCCGAAGTTCGACTTGTTCGGCGTGCCATCGAGATCGATCATCACCTGGTCGATGAGCCGCTGATCGGCTGGATCCATGCCGATGATCTCCGGAGCGATGTCGTCCTCGACCGCTGCGCAGGCCTGCAGGACGCCCTTGCCGCCGTAGCGGGCCTCGCCGTCGCGGCGCTCAGATGCCTCGAAGGCGCCGGTCGATGCGCCGGACGGGACAGCGGCCCGAGCGACGGTGTCGTCGTCGAGCAGGATCTCGACCTCGACCGTGGGATTGCCACGGGAGTCGAGGATTTCGCGGGCGATGATCGATTCGATGAGAGCCATGACCCAAGCCTAGGGGTGCGCAGCACCTGCGATGCAACCGCTTAATGCGCGCATTGGAACCGGCCGTGGACGTGTGGAGCGCTACTGCCCCCCGACAAGGAGCGCTCCACCCGCCACTTGAGGTCGTGAGTTTCGACCCCGTGCCCGCCGCGTGCACACGCACGATCGGCGACGAGAGAAACATTGACAGCAGGGTCTGACAAACACGACCAGCCGAGCATTCATCTGGCCCAGGTGAAGCGATGCGTCACACCGGCAGGTGCTCGCTACTGCCAGGCTCCGAGAATGGCGCCCATCACCGCGAGCCCTGCGATATCGCCACCGACCTCGATTGCCCACACGACGAAACCCTGACCACCCATGAGCCGGTGGCCAA
>CALPZT020000257.1 GCA_943328365.2 Bifidobacterium breve
GCGAATCCGCGCATCAACCTGACACGCTCGCGAAATGTCGTGCTCGTGGGGCTCGCCGTCTCGCTCGTCGGTGCGAGCCTGCGGATGCTCCTGCAATCCGTGGTGGGCTTGCAGTCGGCAGAGCTCGGGCAGCGTTGGGTCGCGCTCGAGCTCTCGGTTTCGGTGACGTTCACCGCGCTCATCCTCACGGTGCTCCTCCTCGTCGCTCAACGGGAGCGGCTCGTCAATGCGCAGATCGTGCTTCGCGACGAGGCCAGGCGAGCATTGGAGGAGGACCACGAGTCCCTTCGTGTGCGCGTGTTCGACCACCTTCATGGCACGGTGCAGTCAGATTTGCTCGTCACCCGCATCCGCCTGCTCGACATCGCCCGAGACCTCGACGACGAGGCAACCTCGGCAGCCATCATCAAGGAGGCTGGCCACCTGAGCCGGATCCATGACCTCGAGATCCGGCGGCTCGCGCACGTGATGGTCGCATCCGGGATCGACACCAGCCTGACCGATGCCCTGCGCCAGCTCGCACTCTCGTGCGAGGGCCTCTGCGACGTCACGATCGACATCCACGAGGGCTTCGACGAGCTCGACACCACGCTCGTGGGCGATTCACGGGCCACTGTTCGGCTGGCCATGTTCCGGATCGTCGAGGAGTGCGTGAACAACGCGATCCGTCATGGCAAGGCGCAGAGCGTCGCTATCAGGATCTCTGCCGAGCGCCGAGCACGAGGGCACGCGGTGACCATCCATGTGTCGAACGACGGCGTCATGCCGGCGTTCGAGAGTCGCGAGGGGGTCGGCTTCAGGGTGCTGCGAGCCCGAGCCGCCGCATTCAACGGCAGGGTGACGACGAGCATCGTCGGCGGAATCTTCGTCGTTGAGACCCTGCTCGATACCGTCGACTGACGGCTCCCCTACTTCAGCAGGGTGAGCACGTGACGGTACGTGCCGTCGTCCCTCCTCGTCGTGACCATCTGACCGCGGGCGCCGATGTACTTGCCCGTGCCGCCCACGACGGCGATGCGCATCGGCCTGTTCACGGCCAGGTATGCGTTGTCCGTCGGGTACAGGGCAATGCCCGATGCGTTGATCTGCCCGTTCTTGAGGTTGAAGACGACGGTACGAAGTCGAGTCTCGACGAGGTCACCGGGCGTTTCGCCGACCGTCAGGACCCACGCGTGAAAGGTCCCGGCAACCGCTCCCTTGGCATTGCGCACGACAGCCTCGTGAATTGACTCGGTGCCGATCTTCGTATCGGTCGCCGATGACGCGAGCGTCGTCGTCTTGGGGGCATCATTCGTGAGGACGATGGTGGTGACCGGGCTGGCCGGGTTTTCCGCAGCGATCGCCGGCGACGACGCCACGAGGCTGAGGCTCGCCGTGATGAATGCAGATGCGATAACTGTCACAGCAGAAGCCATGATTGCGCTCTCCCAAACTTCGAACATCGAGGCAGGCGCGGTGCCCATGCACATGCAACGTATCCCGCTCACGCGCATTCAGCAAGCGAGCACCCCTCACGCCCGGATCACGCGGAGTTCACGATCATCCACCCGCACGCCGTCGAGTTGCGGCCGTTGCTAAATGCGACGTACGTTGTTCAAGTTGGTTATTTTGACCTATCGAAGGAGAAGCAATGAAGCGCACCATCGCCGCCGTCGCGGTTGCAGCAGGGCTCCTGCTCACCGCCTGCTCGAGCACGACAAGCACCGAACCGGCAGCCGAGGCAAGCCCAATGGCTGCTTCTGCTCCCGCATCAGCCGCAGCGTCAATGCCGGCAACTCCCGGCACCATCGTCGACATTGCGAGTGCAGGAGCCGACTTCTCCACCCTCGTCGCCGCCCTCTCGGCAGCCGGGCTCGTCGAGACCCTTCAGGGCCCCGGACCGTTCACCGTCTTCGCCCCGACGAACGAGGCGTTCGCGGCACTCCCGGCCGGGGTGCTCGACAAGCTCCTGCTCCCGGAGAACAAGGACACCCTCGCGAAGATCCTCACCTATCACGTTGTCCCGGGCCAGGTCCTGGCCGCTGACGTCACCGACGGCGACGTGGCAACGGTCGAAGGCCAGACGGTCACCCTTTCGACCGCCGATGGTGTCACCGTGAACGGCGCCAAGGTCATCACAGCCGATGTCATGGGATCGAATGGCGTCATCCATGTCATCGACGCGGTCATCCTGCCGCCGGACGTGGATCCCGCAGCGCTCTAGCGGCTTGCTGGTGGTGGGGCGCCTTAGGCGCCCCACCACCCATTCGCTGGCTCCCCCATCTGGACTCGAACCAGAAACCCTTCGATTAACAGTCGAATGCTCTGCCAATTGAGCTATGGGGGAATGCGGCAGTGCGCAACTTCGCGCCCACGAACAATATCAATCCCTGATCAGGTCACACACCCAGGGAGTCACGAAGCGCACCGAGCGCCGCATCGGCCCTCATCCGCAGGGCCGGATCAGCGGGATCGAGCCCGCTGTCGAACACCACCGACCACCAGATGCTGTCGGAGTCCATGCTGCGCCGGGCTACCGCCACCGCGCCTGCCCCATCGCCGAGATCGAGCCGCTCCGATGCGATGACGCTCTGCACGACCTGCGCATGAACGGCCGCAGGCACGCCGTTCGCCTGATCGAGCCGGACACTCACGAGGCGACTGGGCTGCCCGGCGTCGTCGAGCGCCACGACCGCAAGCATTGGCTCATCCCACTGGGCCTTGCTCACGAAGTCCCACGGAATCCGCTCGCCCAGCGACTCGAGGTAGATCGCGCGGTTCGTAGCCGCGACGTACGTGACGTCGGTGCCGCTTGCGGGGAGCCCTGAGCCCCAGGCGACGAGCTTCTCACCGGGCAGTACGTCGAGCCGCGACCGCAGCCCCTTGGGAGCCCCGAGCCGTCCGAACATGGTGCCCCCTCGAAAATCGGGACTGCCCTGCCGGCTACGTCCGCTCGATGACGGAGTCCTGCCGAAGTGACCGGCGGTACTCCTCGAGCGCGAGCAGTTCGGCGAACAATCGCGCGTGGTCCTCAGCCTGCTCTACCGGGTCGGCTCGTTGCAACCGGCCCTTCACATCGTCAACCCTTCGTGATGCATCGAGCTCGAGAAGCCTGGCGATGACGCCGTTCGCGTACCTGACATCCTGCCCGAACTCGGCCGGCAGCGGGTCGACTGCGAGCTCGCGCACCAATCGCCGCACCTCGTCATCGAGGCAGTGCTCGAGGACGAGGTCGATCCAGGTGAGGCCCGCGTGGTCAGGGTTCGGCAGGCCAGCCGCCACGATCGCGGAGTGGACGAGTAGTGCGCTGGGGTGGGTGAACGCCGAATCCTCGACGCTCGCGTACCAGTCGGCGACAGCGGCGGGCTGCTGAAGCGCGCACTTGAGGGCCTCACGCTCGATGATGAAGGCAGGATCCCTGCGAGCACCGCCGCTCGGTGCGGCTGGTCGCGCCTGCTGCGGCTCGGTCGGCGCCGGCAGCCTGCGAACGGGCTCCTGCTGGGCCTGGGCGCCCGGCGCCGGCTTGCGTCCGACTGCCGTCCGGACGGTCTCGACATCCATGCCGAGCCAGCCCGCGAGGAGCCGGGTGTATTCGGGCTTGAGCGCCGGGTCCTTGATGCGCGCTACGACGGGAGCCGCCTCCTTGAGCGCGCTGATCCGGCCCTCCGCGCTGTCGAGGTCGTAGCCGACGAGCATCGACTTGATCGCGAACTGGAAGAGCGGCACCCGACGCTCGACGAGGGCGAGCACCGCCTCGTCGCCGTGCTGGAGCCTGAGGTCGCACGGGTCAAGGCCGGTCGGCTCGACCGCGACGAAGGTCTGGGTCACGAAGCGCTGGTCCTCCTCGAAGGCGCGCAGGGCGGCCTTCTGGCCGGCAGCGTCGCCGTCGAAGGTGAAGATGACCTCGCCGCGCATCTGGTCGTCATCCATGAGC
>CALPZT020000258.1 GCA_943328365.2 Bifidobacterium breve
TGAACTTCGGGAGGTGTGATGAACGAGGCAACCGGCGCAGCCACGCGAGCCGCCGAACCGATGTCACGCGGCCCCATCCCGGTTCTCGAATTGACCGATCTTCGCAAGACCTACGGGAGCACGATCGCGCTGAATGGTGCGGCCTTGACTTTGTATGCGGGCCAAACGAGCGGGCTCATCGGCGAGAATGGTGCGGGCAAGTCGACTCTGGTCAAGATCCTCAGCGGGCTGGTTCAGCCGGACTCGGGACTCGTCGCAATGGACGGAACCCCGATCCAGTTGACGACGGCGCTGGAGGCGCGGCAGGCGGGAATCGCGACCGCCTTCCAGGAGCTGAGTTTCGTGCCGGATCTCGGCGTGGCCGAGAACCTCCTTCTGGCAACGGGTCGCACGCCTTGGCTTCGAGGCAGACGCCAACGACGTGACTACGCGATGCAGGTTGCGGAAGACTGGGGGCTACAAGGTCTTCCACTGTCAGCCAAGGCCGCGCAGTTGTCCTTGCGTGACCGCCAGTTGCTGGAGATTCTCGGGGCGGCAGCGAGAAACCCACGAGTGCTCATCTTGGACGAACCGACGTCGTCCCTGCTGCCTCGCGATGTCGACTGGCTTTTCGAGGTCGTCGGACGCTTGCGCAAGGCGGGGACAGCCGTGCTGTTCATCTCTCATGCGCTGGACGAAGTGGAACGCTTCTGCACGCGTGTCACAGTTCAGCGCAACGGCCAAGAAGTAGCCACCTATGACATCGGATCATTCGACCGCAAGGCTGCAATTGAACAGATGATCGGCCGTTCACTGGGGCTGGCATTCCCGATGCGCCTGGCAGTGCCACCCAACAGCCCCGTACTTCTCTCGGTCGACAACCTCGTGCCTTCCGGCGCAAGTAACTCGGTGAGCTTTAGCGTCCGCGAGGGCGAAATCGTCGGCATGGCCGGGCTGGAGGGGCAAGGTCAGCGCAGGATTCTTGAAGCGGTGGCTGGCGCAACGAAACCTGCGTCCGGGAAGGTCACGGTCGCAGGCAAGGAGGCGAACTTGACTTCGCCTGGGCGGGCAATGGGGTCGAAAGGCGGCGGAATCGCCTTCGTGCCCCCGGAGCGAAAGACCCAGGGGCTCATCCTCGACATGACTGTCCGCAAGAACACATCCATGCCTGCGCTTCGATGGCTGTCACGAGCCGGCGTCGTTTCCGATCGGCGTGAAGACCTCGAAGTGGGGGAAGTGCTTGACCGGGTGCAGGTCGCTCGATCGCGAATGAACGATCCCGTCCGGCAACTCAGCGGCGGGAACCAGCAGAAGGTCGTGTTCGCAAAGGCCGCCATCGCCGATCCTCGGGTGATGGTGATGTACGACCCGACACGCGGTGTTGACGTGGGCACGAAATTCGAGTTCTACACGCTTATTCAGGAGATGTCCCAGGGTGGCCGGGCCGTGCTGCTCTACTCGACAGAGATTCCCGAACTCGTGAACCTCTGTCATCGCATTCTCGTTGTCTACGGAGGGCGCGTTGTGGAAGAACTCCAGGGAGACGCTATCTCTGAGGCAGGAATCATGGCCGCCGCCATCAGGGCTGAAGCGGTCACCCCCACGGCGCCAACTGAATCTGATGACGAAGTTTCCAAGCAGGGAACAACGACGACTGGCGGCCCCGAATGAGCACGAGTACGAGACAGCCAGCGCGTCTGCGCGTTGCTCTGGGCACATTCGCCGCCGATGGCCTGCTCGTGCCTATTGGGATCTTCGTGATTCTTCTTGCGATTCTCATCGCCTTCCAGCCCAGCATCCTGAGCGGCAACCAGTTCCAGTACGTCGTCCTCAATTCCAGCATCGCCTTGGCGGCAGCTGCCGCCGGTCTCTCATTGGTCGTGCTCGTTGGCGGTCTGGACCTGTCTTCTGCCGGGGTCATCGCGTTGGTCAATGCCTTCCTGGCCACTCAGCTAGGCGGCAGCGTCGGAAATCAGATCCTCCTCATCTTCGTAGCGCTGGTGATCGGGGCCATCGTCGGCCTCATCAACGGGCTGATTGTTGTCTCCTTCCAACTAGAACCCGTCGTGGTGACACTTGGTACGGGATTCGTGCTCGGTGGACTGGCGCTGCTCATGCTCCCGGTGCCGCAGGGGCTGGATGCCGATGCTGTCGGAGTCGTCGGCTGGTTCACGGGAACTGTTGGCCCCTTCCCAGTAACGGGGTTGATCCTTCTCGCCCTGGCCTTCGGATGGATTCTCCTGCGACGCTCACGACTGGGTAGCTCTGTGATGTCCGTGGGTAGTGACTCCGAGGCTGCGAACCTAGCGGGTATCAACGTCAATGCCACAAAGGTGTTCGCGTTCACTGCTGCTGGTGTGCTGTACGCGTTCGCGGGAGTCATGTTGACCTCTCAAACCAGTGGCGGTGATCCATCGGTGGGCGCCTCCTACTTGCTCGGCTCCTTCGCTGCAGTCGTCATCGGCGGACTGAGCCTCACGGGGGGACGAGGCTCGCTCATCGGGTCCCTCATTGGTGCGATGTCCCTGACGATAGCGGTGTCGGTGATGTTCGTCATCGGAGTCTCGTCGTACTGGACCTACATCGCCAGGGGCCTCCTCCTGCTCATCGCGGTTGGAGCCCAAGCTCTGGCCTTCGTGGCCGCAAGGAAATGGAGCATGGACGTCCAGCCCATTGGCATTGATTCCCCACGTGAGGGTGAAGACTGATGAGTGCACAATCCCGCGTTGAATCCATGTCGGCTACGCCCGATAGCGCCAAGCCGCGTCGGCGCGGCCTGCTTGACCTCGGCGATTCCCGCACGGCCGTTGTCTCGATCTGGATTGCGTTGGCTGTCGGTGCAGTCATTGCCTTTGTTCTAAGACCGGCTCTGTTCAATTTCGACAGCATCCAAATCGTCCTCGTTCTTGCGACGGTGACGATCGTCGTCGGACTCGGACAGGGCGCGGCCATTTTCGTGGGTGGCATCGATCTGTCCATCCCATGGACCCTGACCGCTTCAGCCATCATGTTCGCCGGCATTGCCAAGGGCAGTGACGGCAGTGTCTGGCCGGCTCTTATCGCAGCGATTGCGCTGGGCGCCGCGATCGGCGCAGCCAACGGATTCGCGATTGTCAGGCTGAATATTCACCCAGTCGTCATGACGCTGGCGATGAACACGATCGTGCAAGGCGCCATCATCGGCTACACGGGGGGCTTCGCGACAGGCTCGCCGCCGCCATCAGTCGGCGATTTCATGAATGGCAGTTTCCTCGGAATTTCGCCCGCGCTGTGGCTGGTCCTCTTTCTCACGGTTCTCGTCTCGTTCACGCTGCGCCAGACTGTTTACGGTCGCCGACTTCAGGCGGTGGGGCTGAACCCTGTTGCCGCACGGCTGGCTGGTGCGCCCTCCAGGCTCATCGCCGGCAGCGCGTACGTGATCTCCGGCACTTGCGCGGCCCTAGCGGGAGTCATGCTCTCGGGGATTGCCGGGCAGAGCTACCTCGGCATGGGCGATCCGTACCTTCTGGCGTCCATCGCGGTTGTTGCACTGGGCGGTGCGGCGTTCTCGGGCGGCAATGGACACTTCCTGGGAACTGTCGCAGCAGCAATCTTGATGAGCCTCCTGCTCACCCTTCTCGTCACATTCCACTTACCCGAGGCCATGCGTCAAGTGGTCCTCGGTCTGGCTGTTCTCGCCGCGGTCATCGCCGGTCGAGTCCGGCGCCGCACGAGCAACTAGCTGCAGCGCCACCCCACGAAGAACTCCTGACGCTGATCGGCGACAGGTACCAAGGAAGAAGGAGAACACCCCCATGAAGGGAACACGCACCATGATGGCGGCGCTATCCGCCCTCACGATTGGAGTAGTGCTTGCCGGCTGCTCCTCAGGGAGCTCGACTGCGTCCAGCGGTGCCGCGTCAACTGCGGCCTCAA
>CALPZT020000259.1 GCA_943328365.2 Bifidobacterium breve
ATCGACGCCTTCGCCTTTCCCCTGCCGGGCCTTGTCATCGCCGAGCAGATCGGCCTGGACTCCAATGCGATCAGTACCTTCAAGCGCTGGAGCGACGGCATGCTTGCCCCTGCAATGGGCCTGCTCGTCGATGAAGCCTCAGCGAAGCACTACGCCGAGGTGGAGGCCGAGGCCCAGCACTACCTCGCCGCCCTGTTCGAGGAGCGTCGCGCGAATCCGACCGACGACATCCTCTCGGCGTTGCTCGCCGAATCAGCCGATGGCGACGAGCCGCTCACGATGCACGAGCTGCAGAACCTGATGAATCAGCTCATCACCGGCGGCTACACCACGACCGCAGATTCAATCGGCAATGCGATGCTGCTGCTCCTCGAGCACCCCGACCAGATGGAATTGCTGCGCAATGATCGTTCGCTGCTCCACAACTTCGCGGACGAGGCCCTGCGCCACTCGAGCTCGGTGCAGGGCCTGTTCCGTCGCGCGACTGTCGACACCGAGCTGAGCGGAGTGAGCATCCCGGCGAACAGCATCCTGCATACCCGCTACGGATCGGCGAACTGGGATGAGGCTATGTTCCCGGAGGCCGAGCGGTTCGACATCACCCGCGACAATGCGAGCAAGCACCTGTCGTTCTCGCGCGGCCCGCACTTCTGCGTCGGACAGCCCCTGGCAATCCAGGAGATGATCATCGGTTTCGACCGAATTCTCGATCGACTCGACAACATCCAGCTTGCGCCCGGCGCGACCCTCGAACGAACCGGCGGCCTGATCTTCTACTCGCTCAAGGACTTGCCGATCACCTTCACCGCACGCTGACGCTTGCCCGCGCGCTGGCGCGTCGTTTACTGGGGCGGGCCCCAGAAGAACATGTCGAAGCGGTCGGCACCCGCGGCTACGGCCTCTGAGTAGGTGAATGCTCCGTCGTAGAGCGCATCGTCGAGGACGATCCCGTCGAGGCCATTCGGGACGAGTTCGTGGAGGGCATGCAGATCGCCGAGGTGGCCGATGCCGCCGCGGGCCATGACGGGTCGGTTCGTGCGCGAGCAGAAGTCAGCGAGCAAGTGGCGGTCGCCGTGCTTCCAGTGATGCGCCTGGGCATGATCGGTGACAACAAACCTGCTGCACCCTGCGCGCTCGAGTTGGCCGGCGATATCGGAGACGTTCGGTTGGCGAATATCGAGGCCAACGGCCACTCGCTCGCCGTAGACCCCGACCGCGATGGTCGCCCACTCGAGGTCGCTCGCGTCAATGACGATGCGGCTGGCACCAGTGGCTAAGGCCATTGCCAGCGACGACTCGTCATGGACGACACCCGAGTACTGCAGGTGGGCGCCGCCGCTCACGATGTGATGGTGATTGGGCTCCTTGCCGTCCAACGCGTCCTGGTCAACGACGTGGACCCACGCCGCGCCCTGATGCACCCAGGACGAGATCGCCTGGGCGACTGAACCGGTCTCAACGGATTCTCCGTAGCCCTGCGGGGCGATGCGAGCCCGACCTCCCGTGATCGTGACGACAGGGAGCAGGGCGAGGGGGTACTTGGCCATGCACGCAGACTATCCGCGATCCTCCGGCACCCCAATCCCGGCTTCCGCGAGCTCCGCCGGTCGACCGGGCAGACCCCGGCTCCAGACTGCGGAGACCACGAGGCCTAGGGCCATGAGAACTCCGACTGGCACCCATACCGCCCGGAGCCCCATGCTCAGGTCGTCAACAGCGGCCATCGTCCCGGCACT
This sequence comes from Bifidobacterium breve, assembly GCA_943328365.2. Classification (GTDB taxonomy): domain Bacteria; phylum Actinomycetota; class Actinomycetes; order S36-B12; family S36-B12; genus WLND01. The sequence goes on from CALPZT020000259.1 coordinate 1,737, forward strand.
CGCCTTCAACTCCTCCAGATTCGAGGCGATGAGGCTGCCCACGATCGCGACACCCGCCAGGTATCCGAGCAAGCGCGCCGTCATGTTGACCCCTGACGCCTCACCTTGCACGGAAGGACCGACGCTCACCATGGTCATGCGATTCGACGTTGGCGCGATGAAGGCGATACCAATGCCGAGCAGTGCGAGCGCGCAGCACAGGCCGGCGATCCCCTGCATGCCGGGCACCACGGTCACGAGTAGGCAGCCGATCAGGCCGATTGCGAAGCCAGCCGAAAGCATCGATGCAGGGCCGAGCCGGTCGGCGAGGCGGCCAGTGAATGGCGGAAGCACGAGCCACCAAATTCCGTAGGACAGCATGATCAAGCCAATTGAAATGGGCGACAGTCCATCCGTCAGGTAGAGGACGATCGGAATCGCGAACACCACTGGACCCACAGACCCGTAGCCGATCGTGATGGCCGCGGTGCCCGCGAGGTAGCCACGCACACGAAAGAGAGCCGCAGGCACGAGCGGCGAAATTGCCCGCCGTTCGAAGAGGTACGCGACGAAGGCAGCCGCCACCCCCAGCAGGATCGCGATCATCACGCTCAACGAGGTCCAGCCCCGGGTCGGCGCCTCGGAAAGCCCCACCGTGAGTGCGATCATGCTCGCGCCGATCGCCAAGAGCCCGCGCACGTCGCCGAGCCGCGTCCGCCCCTCGCGGGCGTCTGCCCCGAAGAATCGCGGCGTCAAGGCCAACACGACGAGGGCGAACATTGCGTTCATCACGAAGATCCAGCGCCAGGAGGCCAGCTCTGCGAGCATGCCGCCCGCAATAGCACTGACGATGAACGCTCCAGCCCCCACAAACGCCCAGAGGCCGAAGGCCCGTCCGAGCATCTCCTTGGGAACTGCCTGCGTGATGATTGCGAGGAGCCCCGCGAAGAACAGCCCTGCGCCGACTCCGGCGACTGCGCGAGTCGAAAGGAGCATTGCATAATTGGTCGACGCGGAGGACGCGATGGAGCCGATCGCGAAGATCATCAGGCCGGCCATGAACACTCGACGCCGCCCAAGCACGTCGCCGAGTCGTGCGCCGGCAATCAGGACGGCTGCCACCGCGACGAAGAAGCCGAGCATCATCCATCGCAGGTCCGCAAGCTGAACCGCGAACTCCCGGCTGATTGACGGGAGCCCCTGAGCGACCCCCGCCTCGTTCAACGGCGAGATGAACAGTGCGAGGCCTGCCCAGACAACCGTGGGTCGCCATGGCACCGTGATGTTGCTCATCTCCTGCTCCCTCACATTCAACGAATCTGCCTCGTGACGTCAACCAACGACCGGCAATCGAACACGAGCCCTGCGAGACAGTACAACGAGCTCACCACTCGGCGATGTATATCCGGATACGGCGTGAGGACGAGGGCAATGCGATGCCTTGTGGAGGGCAGCTTGCACGATTCGTCAACGCCCTCAATTCGGGAGTAGCGACATCACCGGATAGGTGCGGTTCGTCCCAGATGCGGGAACGTAGGCGCCATCGCCCCGGACGCACGTGCCCCCGCGCACGTCGCCGTCGTTCCAGGCGAGCTTCACGCAGACCTGGTTCGCCAGTTGGCCCCAGTAGTTCGGGTGCAACGACTCCTGCGTCCAGTACGGATGCCCGTCGTGCGCCAGGGAGAGCACCCGAATCGCGGCAACCCATTCGGAGCCGAGCACGGCGTTGTCATCGGTCCAGCGCTCAACGTCGTTCAGCGCGCTCACCAGGTCGACGCCCTTCTCGCAGAGGCGGTTTCCGGCATAGGCATTGGTGAGGTCGAGGAACCGGACATTGGGCATTCCGGACGCGACCCCGGCGCGCTCGATCGTGTCATTGATCGTCGCGAGCATTGTGTTGTTCGCATACGCAAGGTCGGCGTTGTACATCCCGCATCCGCCAGCCGTCACCCGCGAGAGGGTCTCTGGGTAGCGGATCCGGCTTGCCGTGCCCGGCACGGGTGATGGGTAGTCCTGCTGGACGATGGTCCACTGGTCGGGCGAGTAGCCCGCCTCGGTCATCGCCTCGTTGATGTTGTCGAGGGCTCCGACGATCTTGGCGAGTTGCAGGGTGACGTTGGGGGTGTCGAACAGCCTGCGCACCTCGGGCAGCTGCGAGCACTTCGTATTCCAGG
>CALPZT020000260.1 GCA_943328365.2 Bifidobacterium breve
GTTCGAGCGCGAGCAGTCGGCGATGGCGGCGCTCGAAGACAACACGATCCAGGCGGGCGACGTCATCGTTATCCGTTACGAAGGGCCCAAGGGCGGTCCGGGCATGCGCGAGATGCTCATGATCACCGGTGCGATCAAGGGTGCCGGGCTTGGCAAGGAGGTCATGCTCATCACGGACGGACGCTTCTCCGGAGGCACGACCGGCCTGTGCATCGGGCATGTGGCGCCGGAGGCGGTCGATGGCGGGCCGATCGGCCTGGTCAAGGATGGCGACCGGATCAAGATCGATATCCCGAATCGGACGCTGGACCTGCTCGTCGACGAGGCCGAACTCGCAAAGCGACGTGCGGAATTCGAGCCGCTCCCGCCTCGCTACACGCGCGGCGTGCTCGCGAAGTACGCGAAGCTTGTTGGCTCGGCGTCTCGCGGGGCGGTCTGCGACTGAGGTCTGGGTCGGCGATAAACGGTGAGCGACAAACGGTGAGCGACAATCGGCCTGCGAGGGTCAGTCGCCCTGGTTGGCGTCCCAGTCGGCTCCGGCAAGGATCCCGCCCTCGATGGTGATCGACTGCCCGGTGACGTAGCTGGAGGCATCGCTCGCGAGGTACACCACTGCGCCGACGAGCTCATGGGGCTGGGCGAGCCTGCCCATGGGCGTGAACTCCTTGAACCAGATGCTGCGCTTGGGGTCGTCCCACAGCGGGGCCGTGAATTCGGTCTGCACCACGGCGGGCTCGATGCAGTTCACCCGGATGCCGTCGGCGACCCACTCGCGGGCGAATGAGCGCGTCATTGACGTGACCGCGGCCTTGGTCGCTGCGTAGACGGAAATGGTATTGAAGCTGTAACGGGCGCTGAGCGAACTGATGTTCACGATGGTGCCCCCGCCATGCGCCTTCATCACTGGATGCACGGCCTGACTGAGGAAGAACACCGCGCGCATGTTCACCGCGACGATCGCGTCGAAGTCATCGGGCGTGACATCGTCGATGGGCTTGCGTCGATTGATGCCTGCGCAGTTGACGAGCACATTGATCGACCCCATGGCCGCCTGCGCGTCGGCGATGAGTGACGAGCATGCATCGGTGCTCGAGAGATCGGCGCCGAAGGTGAATGCAGTGCCACCTGCAGCCTCGATCTCCGCGGCGACGTGGGTGACCTTCGATTCTGTGATGTCCTGCAGGCCGACGATGGCTCCGCAGGCGGCGAGTGACCTGGCCAGGACACTGCCGATTGCCCCGCCGGCGCCGGTGAGGAGGACGCACTTGCCGGCCAGGGAGAACATCTCGGTGCCGAACGGAGTCGAGGTTGTCATGGAAGTGCCCTTCGTTTCATGGAGTCGTGCGTGACAGATCGTGGACCGTGACGGCGTAGGGGCTGGCAGCTACGGTGAGGTTCGGGGTGAATGGTGGCTCGTTGCTGGGGCTAGAGACGTTGATGGACAGTCGCTCGGCAGTGAAGTTGGCGATGAGGAGGCGAAGAGCCCCCTCGGCCTCGATCATCAAGGCATCGAATCGGCCAGGGTCACTCGAGGTGCAGGGGCGCACATGGGTGAAGCCGACCAGGCTGGCGAATACTTCATAGACCGGGAATGGGTCGCCTGGGCTGGACCAGAAATCCCCGGGTTGCATGGGTGAATCGCGTTCGAGCAGACCCTTCCAGCCCGTCAGTTCGTAGTAGGTGATGGCGTCGATGGCACCGCCCTCAGCCAGATATTTGATGGATGTCGCCGTCCAGGCGGCGCCGAGGCCGGATGACTGTCGGGCATCGACGTCGGAAGGCAGCGGAGTGCTGCTGACGTCGAGTTCGGGGGCGGTGGCATTCGGGTTGAAACGGGGCCGCAGGGTGACGGGGCTGACGCTGATGCGTGCTGATCCGCAGATGGCGCGGGCATTGGCGGCAATGACGGCCTGCGCGGCAAGGTTCTGCACGATTGTCTCGTCATCGGATGCATGCACCTGGGGATTGAGCGAGAAGCTGAGGATGTCGGCGTCGGATTCATTCGGTCGTTCGCGGTTCAGCTCGGTGAAGTACAGGTTCGTTCCCGCGCCGATGACAGCATTCGGTCCGAGCGCACGGCGGGCGGCGGCGATGAGCGCCGACGGGGTGACCTTGGAGTCGGGGTCGAACACGAGCCAGTGATCAATCGAACGAGTGTCAGCCTCAGGAAGCTCGCTGAATTGATGGAGGGCCGTAGGGGAAGTGATGAACAGGGCAGGCACGAGTTTCGAATCGAGCGATCTCGCCTGGCGCAGGCCAGAGTTGAGGCGCGATAGCGCGAGGGGGCTGGCCGCATCGATGTCCAGCCGAAGGTGCGCCGGCTTGAGTGCGCGCAGCAGCGAGACCTCGCGGTCGCTGAGCTCACTCCCGTCCGCATTCATCTGGAACCCGAGCCGAGGGAGAGGCGGGCAAAGCGCGTGCTGAGGCACGGTGATCGTGGCGGGTCGTTGCCGATGGGATTCCGCTGGCAACTGCTGGACCAAGGCCGGAGGGGGAGGCGGGGCCGAGAGGCTGAGCGTGACCGATTGATCGATGACGTCGCCGGGCTCAACGGTGACGGGGAACGGAAGGCTGATGGGGGTGCAGTAGGTCTTGAAGGACGCGTCGCTCCAGTTGCGATGATCCTCGGCTTCAAACGTTTCGCCGGTGAATCGAACCGTGGCCGAGACTCCCGGCAACACTTCATGGGTGAGCGCGCGCACGTCGAGGAATGGCTGATCGGGGGAGATCGCCAGCGGAAATGCGGATTGGGCGGTCTGCCCGGTGACGTGCTCGACGAGGCATGGCCGGCCTGCGACTCCGTCGACCGGGTGAAGGACGCATAGCCCGAGGCGGTTGCGAATGAACGGGGCGCTTGCCAGGCCAGACATCGAAAACGCGATCGTGCCGTCGTGCTGCCCGGTGATGTTGGCTGACCAGGTAAAGGGCTCGGCATCGAATGTGCCGCGACCATTGACGGCGATGGAGAAACTCCGACCATCATCGTCGAGCACGACATCTTCGGTGACGATCCATGGCCGCGCCGTCCAATTGCGGTCTTGGAAGGCGACGTACACGCGGCGAAGGATCTCGATATCGCCGAGCCTGATGTCGCGTAACTCGCCGCCGACGTACACGGCGGTGAGGGGGCCGGCTCGCAGGGGCGTGCGAGCCGGCGGAGGCGTCACAGTTCCGTGCCATTCGGCCCAGTTCAGGACAGGCTCCCGACTGTGTAGCGCTCGCCGGAGTCGAGGGAAGCGTATGCGCCGAGGGTGATGTCGAGCAGGGTGAGCGTGTCGGTGCCTGATGTCTCGGGGGTCGTGCCAGTCGTGAGGCAGTCGACCCAGTGCCGCTGGATGTTGTACACCGAATCCTGAATGGCATTCCAGGGCACGGATGCCCAGTGATGCTTGGGGATGACGAGGTCTTCATCGGTGACGTTGCCACGGCTCACGACCTGGAGGTGATAGTCGGGGCCGAGGGTGATCGTGCCATCGGTGCCCTCGAGGGTTACGAAGGTCTGCGGGTAGGTGTTGTGGTCGGACTTCGTCTCGTAGCTCGCATCGATGATGCAGGTCGCGCCGTCCAAGTGCATGAGCACGGTTGCGACGTCCTCGCCGGAAATGATCGGGTTCACGCGGAGCGCGTCGGTGTAAAGGGTCTGCGGCTCGCCGAAGAAGCATCGGGCTAAATCGAACAGGTGCACGGCGACGTCGATGATGATCATGCGCTCGTTGTCGACGAGCCAGGGCTGCGCCGAGTAGACGTCGTGCGCGGTTCGAAAGGACACCCGGCCGAAGAAGGGCCGGCCGATGGCGCCACCGTCGACGAGTTCCTTGATGCGCCGCATCGGGTACTGGAACCTGAAGTTCTCGTGCACCATGAACGGAAGATTGCGA
>CALPZT020000261.1 GCA_943328365.2 Bifidobacterium breve
CCCGGCATTTGGCTGATGGCGGCGTGCGGCGTGCTGAATCGTTGCGAACGAACCTCGGCGATCAATCTGGAGGCACAATGCTTGGGCGCTCGCTGCTCGTCGTCGAAGACAACTCGCTGCTCCGCGAGCTGCTCGCAACCGCCCTCGAGGCACGCGATTTCGTCGTCCATACGGCTGCGAGTGTCGCCGATGCCAGGCGCTGCGTCCTGCGTTTCGACCCCGACTGCGTCATTCTCGATATCGAACTCGGACCCGGCCCGAATGGCTTCGACTTTGCCGACATGCTCCGCGAAATGTCTCCGCATGCTGCCGTTGTCTTCCTCACGAACCTGCCTGACCCGAGGTTTTCCGACCATGGCGCCGACGGGCTTCCAACCGGAGTCGCCTACCTGCGCAAGACCGCCCTGTCGGATGTCGACGCGCTCGTGGAAGCGCTCGATGCTGCCATGCGCGGCTGTGACCTCAGACGCCACCGACACGATCAGGACAGCGGCCGTCCGCTGGCGTCGTTGACCCAGAAGCAGATCGATGTGATGTTCCTGGCGGCCGAGGGCAAGTCGAATTCCCAGATCGCAGCCGATCGCGGCATCAGCGTGAAGGCGGTCGAAGACCTCCTGAGCCGGGCTGCGTCCGTGCTCGGTGTCGATGCCGGGCAGGATGGCAATGTGCGGGTCGCGGCGGTACGCAGGTTCCTGGAGGGAATCGGTGCAGCCCCCTCGAACGAGCATGACCACAATTCCGTGAGTTGAGCAGCATGCGGGCTAGGGGGGACGCGGCCTTGGCACACGTCCGCCGGCGCTGGGAGCGTCTGGGCTACGCGTCCTCGTTGAGCCCGAAGGTTGCACTGTGCTACTTCCCCGTGAGCCTTGCCGGCCCGATGTTCATCGACCGAGAGCGATTCGGGGGCTCGCTGGCGGTGTGGCTGCTCCTTTCGGCACTCGCACAACTCGCCCTCATGGGTGCCTTCGAAATCCTTCGGCGAGGCATCCATCGACCGGGGCGGCCGCAGTCTCAGCCCGGCCTCACACTCGCCGCGATTCTCGTGGCCGTGCTGTTCAGGGGAGCCGTTCTCGCGATCTTCGTTCGGTGGTTCGGGTTCTCGCCGGACGTCGAATTTGGGTATCGGCTCACAGGGAGCCTCACCGCGGCAGCGATGATCATCGTCATTGCGCTCGTCGTGAGTGCGCACGAGCGCCACCGAGCGCTCGTCGAGCAACTTGACCGCGAACGAGCCGGACTTGCTGACCTCGATATGTCGATGCAGGGCCGTCTTGCCGAAATCACCCGCGGCGTCACCGCACTTGTCACGTCGAAGGTGGAGCCACTGCTCAATGAACTCGACTCAGCGTTGGACGAGGTTGCGTCGGGCGCTGACGTTGCTCCGAGCCTTCAGTCACTTCGGCACCTCGTCGACGAAGAGCTACGGCCGCTCAGCCATCAGCTCAGCGTCGAGACGGTGGACCTGGATGTGCTCGCGTTGCCGGTTCCTCCGGCGGTCAGGCCGCGGGTGCCGCTACCGGAATACCTACGGGTGCGCGATGCGCTTTTGCCCGGCAGCTCGGGCATCCTGACGATCCTTTCTGCCCTGGGACCCGCCTTCCGAGAATTGACCGTCCTCCAGTCGCTGACCTTCCTCCTCGGGCTTGGAGCGTTCGTCGCGCTCGGAGTCGGGGGGCTGCGCGCCCTTGCTGGTCGCCTGCGATTGCCGGTCTACGCCTGCATCGCGACGACGTCGATCGCTGTGTCGCTGATTGTCGCCGGCGGCCTGATCATCCTCGACCAAATCGGCCTGCCAGGGCCTGATCACGTGGTGATCCCGGGCCTCATCATCGGTGGCGTGATCGGAGCGGGCACGGCTGCGTACTGTGCGGTCGATGAGCGGCGGTCGATGACCGAGGCTCAGCTTCTCTTCGCAGTGAAGAAGTTGCAGTCCTCGGTGAGCCGGTTGCGGCAGCAGGCGTGGATCGGACGCCGGCGAGTGTCGTACATCCTGCACGGCTCGGTGCAGAGCGCACTTCATGCTGCGGCCTTGCGGCTGACCGCCAGTGCCCATCCCGATCCGGAGCTGATCGCTGAGATTCGACAAGATATCTCGGCAGCCATGGCGAAGCTCGGAACCACAGCGGAGCTACCCACCGTCCTGCCGGATGCCCTCGACGAGACAGCCGATCTGTGGAGTGGAGCCTGCACCGTGCGATGGAATCTCAGCGAGGAGGCTCAGGGGCTCGCAGCCCAGAGCGCGACGACCGCCGAATGCGCAGCGGAGATCGTCCGCGAGGGTGTCGGCAACGCCGTTCGGCACGGTGGAGCAACCCACGTCGATGTCACGATCGTTGCGCAATCACCTCGACTTGTCCTTGTCATCGCCGATGACGGATGCGCCGGTCACCATGAGGAACGAAAGGGCCTGGGTTCTCGGATGCTCGATGAGATGTGCGTGCGATGGACTCGGGAAACCGATGATCTCGGGACTCGGCTGATCGCGGAACTCGCGACCTGATCGCAGAGGGCACGGCTGCCCCGCATGTCGAACAGGGCATGGATGGCGTTCCCTCGAGTGCGTGATGCGGATCGGCCTTGCTCATCGAGATTCGGCGTCCGGATTGAGCGCGACGAGCGTGCAGGATCATCAGGCGATGGACGGCAGGCGGATGAGATGACCGGAATGCCGGTCAGATGACCAAGTTCTTCGTCGTTTCAGCCGGATGCTGGGTCAAATGACTGGGGGGTGGGGCGGGTGCCTTGGAGGTCTGACCTGATGGACTCGGCGCATTGCCGCAGGCTTGGGAGGAACTCGCTCTTGAGGGTTTCGAGCGTGACGCGAGTCGTGTGCGCGGAGGTGTTGACGGCCGCGACGACGCGTCCGCCGGCATCGCGCACCGGCACTGCAACCGACCGAACGCCGTCCTCGAGCTCCTGGTCGACAAGGCACCAGCCCTGCTCGCGGACCTCGAGAACAGCCGCCCGGAGGGTTGCCCGATCGCTCACTGTGCGGACGGTCAGGGGGAGGAATGTGACGGTCGAGAGGTAGTGCTCGAGAGCATCGTCATCGAGCCCCGCGAGGAGCACCTTGCCCATCGACGTGCAGTAGGCGGGCAGTCGGGCGCCTACTGCCAGGCCGATCGTCATGATCCGGTTCGTCGATGCCCGCGCTACATAGACGACATCGCTGCCATCGATGACGGAGGCGGAGCACGACTCGTGCAGTTGCTCGGCGAGCACCTCGAGATGATCCTGGGCGACCTGGGCGAGGGTGAACGTCGCGAGGTAGGCGTAGCCGAGTTGGAGCACACTTGGCCGCAAGGTGAAGAGCCGGCCATCGGACGACACGTAGCCGAGGTGCTCGAGGGTGATGAGGAATCGGCGGGCGGCGGCGCGGGTCATGCCCGTCTGGCGTGCCACCTCGGCGAGTGTCTGGCGCGGTCGCTCGCGGGAGAAGGAGCGGATGACGTCGAGGCCGCGTTCGAGTGACTGGACGAATTCGGGGGGACGGTCCGGCGATGGCGCTGCAGGTGGGCGGACGGGAGTTGCAGCGAAGCCCCGGGGTTCACCGATATCGCTCGTCATGGCGCGATGGTAGGGGAAAAAGTGTTCGCATGACGAACATTCAAACGATATGCGAACAATTCTCGGAAATCCCTTGACGGCTGCCCGCGCGGCCGTCACCATCGGCACGCAGGATGACGGCCCCAATGGCCGATCGCGCATTGCTCAACAGGCTCGGGAGGCGACACATTGGTGCTCAAGGAAATCCGTCGGCAGGCGGTGGTGTTGAGAAGGGGTCGTACACGACGAAGTTCGGCTCCCTCGACAGCTTCGACAAGGGCGGGGTCGAGCTCGTCAACGACGATGCGCGCCATTACGCCTTCTCG
>CALPZT020000262.1 GCA_943328365.2 Bifidobacterium breve
AGTGGTACCCATCGCTCCACAGCACCGTATGGTCGCTCGCCGAACTGGCGAGCCAGGCCGGTGGAGAGATCCTCGACCGGCCTGCACTGCTGTGGCCGTACGTCCAGTGGACAAGCATCAGCTTCGCCCTGAGCCTTGCGGCGCTCGCGTGGGTCGCCGGCGACCTTGCGCGTCGATGTGTCCCTCTGGTCGGAGAGCGGAGCCGGTTCGTCCGCCGAGCCGCCCCTGTCATCGCGATCCTTGGCTTCGCCGTGTTCGCACTCTTGGGCAGCCCAACTCAATTGTTCAACTCCGGGTTCACGAACTTCGTGATGGCGGTGGCCGTCACGGCAACTACGGCGTACCTCTCCGCACGAAGTTGGCGTAGTGCGCGCCAGCTCGGCTGGATCCTCATCCCACTGGGTGCGCTCGCGGTGAATGCTCTGTGGACCCCGCTTGTCCTCGGCCTTGTGCCATCCGCAGTGATCGTGCTCATCGCACTCGCACGCACCCGGTGGTGGCTTGCCCCGGTGTGGGCGATAGCGAGTGGCGGCCTCGTGCTCGGCACGGTCTACCTGCAGAGCCGAGCCATCGTCGACGTCGACCCAGGCGCATCGAGCAGCTTCATGGAGGATCTCGGCGCAATCGGTGCTGGGATGACCCCTTTCAATCTCGGTGCGGCGATCGTCAGCCCGGTGATCGCGGCGCTGGTGGCGATCGTGCTCATCCGCAGCGGACGTCGTCCCATGGCAATCGCCCTCGCCGGACCCAGCATCGCGATCTGCGTCTTCCTCCTCCTCACCGTCAGTGCGGCCGACTCGGCGGGCATCTCCCGGCTCGGCAGTTACTACGTACTCAAGACCCTCAATGCTCTCCTCCTCCTCAATGCCCCGATGCTCGCGGCGGGGGCAGGCATTGCGATCGGGCTGCTCATCGCAGCCATGAAGCGCAGGGTCATTGATCCCAGTGCCGCCCGTGCAGTGAACCGCGGCAACTCCATTCTTATCGGCTGCGCGATTGCGCTCGTGGCAGTGACCGGTTTCGGATACGTCGGCGCAACTCCCACCGGGTTCGCGTCCGGATTCGGCAGTGCCCCCGGGATTGCCGCAGGAGCGGCGCGGGCGGGGAGCGCCGACAACTACCTCGTGGGCGAGGCGATCATCAGGGCGCGCGATGCCGCCATGCCCTACCCAGGCAAGACCACCATGCTTTGGGATGGCTCAGGGGTACTCGTCAACATGTGGGTTGCCTCGCTCAACCGGGTGTTGAGCAAGGATGACCACCAGTTCTACCGCGGACTGCCTCCCTTCCCCTACACCGACGAGACGGTCAACTACGTCGACTTCGCCCTCGGCCTGCACCCGAAGTTCGACATGACACTGCTCTGGTTTCGCGGGGTCTCGGGTGAACAGTTGGCCACCCTCAAGCGGCAGCATCCGGACCGGGTAACCCTCGTCAAGGTGCCGATGCGATCGACGGTCCTGTGCCAGGAGTGCGCACTCTGACCGGTGCACGCGTGGCCGCGGTCCTTGCCGCGTCCGCCCTTCTGGCCCAGTCTGCGCCCGCGTTGGCACAGCCTGCGACGAACACGGCAGCTCAACCCGCCGTGGTTGTCCTTCCTGCTCCTGACATGCCCCGTGCCGCCGGGCTCGGTGCTGCGTCAAAGACGGCGAAGGGCAAACGAGTTGCCCCGACGTCGGCCCCAGCCGTAGCCGTAGCCTCGACCGGCATCTTCACGATCTACGCAGGCATCGGGGGCGCGCCGCGGGCGACCACGATCAGGATGCCACCGGCAAGTGGGCAGCCGCTGCTCGGCGACTGGAACGGCGATGGCATCGACACGCCCGGACGCTATGACCGTGGTCGCTGGTTCTTCACGAACGCCGTCGTTGGATCCCCGACCTGGCAGTCGATGGGCACCTGGGGCGGACAAGCCGGCGAGATGCCGGTCATCGGGCTCATCGACGGCGATCGCCAGCCCGACTTGGGGGTGTTCAAGGACGGCGTCTGGAATTGGCGGCTCTCGTCCGACAACACAGCTCGCGTCGCGAACTTCGGAGCGGCCGGCGACACACCCGTCGTGGGTGATTGGGACGGAAACGGCACCGACGACCTCGGCGTCGTGAGGCAGGGCACGTGGATGCTGCAGTTCACCGGGGTGAAGAAGGCACCCAAGGTGAGCCGCGGCGTCGATGTAACGATGGCCCCGGAAACAAGCACGGCAATCGTCACCATGCCATTCGGGATAGCGACAGACGTTCCACTGACCGGTGACTGGAACGGGGATGGCGTCGACACGCCGGCCATCGTGCGTGATGGCACCACTTGGATCCTGAGCGATGGCGTGAATCGGATCCGCAAGACCACGACCTTGACGCAGCCGCAGCAGGCTGGACAGGTGCCACTCGTCGGGAGCCAAGGAAGCGGACCAGGCCACTGCCCGACCGCCTCGCCAGTGGCTGAGGCGAAGGCCGAGAAGACCGCCAGACGGGTGCGCCCGCCTGCAAAACTCAGCGGAAGCACAGCAAAGCCGGGATACGCAGAGATTCAGGCGACCGTTCAGGACGGCTTGCGCTACGCCATCACGAACGACAGAACCGTGCGCCTTGCGACGCAATGGAGCGAGCCTTACTTCGATGCGTTGAGTGTTCACAAGACACAGGAGGAGTCGATCCGACGTAGTGCGAACTCAGCTCAGGCTGCCGCGATCATGCTGTCGACCTCGAAGTGGAAGAAGGTCCAGAACATCAGTCGGGCGCAACTTCTGGCCTACGCGAAGTGGCAATTGCGCAGCATTGCGTGTCAACATGCGGCCGTCACACCGGGTGGCTGGGGCTTGCAGTGGCAATCTGCCCTCTGGGCCACGACGGCAGGCCAGGCAGGTTGGCTTCTGTGGGACAAGCTCAGCGAGCAGGAGCGCGCATATGTTGCGTCGATGGTTGCGTCAGAGGCCGATGCGGTTGCTGCGCGCGGCCCGCACTACTACCGAACCAGGGCCGGTGTCGAGATCTCACCAGGCAACTCCAAGGCCGACGAGGTGTCGTGGGACCTCACGGCACCAGCGCTCGCCCTCGCGATGATGCCGGGCGACAAGCGCGCTGAGACATGGCGCCGCACCGTCGTCGAGTACGCGATCGCGGCATTCGCGCGACCCAGCGACCTCACGAACAATGTCGTGGTGAACGGGGTGAACATCAGCAAGAACCTCCCCGGTACCAATGCAAATGAAGACGGAACGATTACCAATCACGGCATCGTCAACCCCGACTACATCCAGAACGTGCTGCATCTCTGGTGGGCGGCAAGCATGCTTCGAAGCGCAAAGGTGCCTGTACCCGAGTCACTGTTCCTCAATGCCGACATCGTGTATCGAGCGCTGACCGTCGTGAAGTTCGAATCCCCGCCATATGCGGCTCCGGGCGGCATCGTCTACAAGCCCGGCGGTCAGATTTACTATCCCCAGGGCGTCAAGTGGGGCGCCCGACGTCCGGCGACGTTCACCGGCGTGGATTCATTCGCGTCCCTCTACTCCGCTCCCGATACCCACGCAGCAAAGTTTCTGGCCGCCCACGCCCGCGACACCCGCGGCATGCAGCAGCGCTGGACTGATGGCCGCATCTACGACAAGGGAGATGTCGAGGAGTCCTATGCGCTCGGCCGTGAGGAATATGCGCTGAGCCAGACAGCGCTGGCTTGGTGGGCGGGCGCAGTGCCATCCGGCCCCGGACTGAAACTCGACCGATCGAAGATCGCGGGAGTGAATCTCAAGACAAGAGGCCCGGCGGGCTAGTTGCGAACGGGCTAGGTACGAAATGGCCTAGAGCGTCGAGAGAAACGTGCGGCACTCATCCATCGTCGGAAGAAGCCCAGCTGCCTGGGCCTCGGCTAGCG
>CALPZT020000263.1 GCA_943328365.2 Bifidobacterium breve
ACGCGCCTGTGGGTCAATCCGCAATTGCAGCCAGATCGAGAGTCGGTCGTCGGGGCTTTGCAGCGACAGTCCGAAGAGTTCTCCGGCCCGCCGGAGTCGGTAGCGAAGAGTGTTGGCGTGGATGTGCAGCATGTCGGACGCGGCAGCGATATCGCCCACCGCGTCCATCCATGAAGCAACAGACCTGGCGTACTCGGTCTTGTGCTCGCGGTCGTACTCGACCATGGCATCGACTCCCGAGTGCCGAAGTCGCGGCTCGCGCATGAGCTCATCGGAGACATGCGAGAGCAGGACGCGCGCATGCACATCCGTCAGGGTTGAGATCAGCGGCAGGTCGGGTTGCTGCGTTGTCACTCGCAGGATGTCGTCGACCTCCCTTCGCATCGCCGGAAGGTCTGCAGGGTCCGGCGAGGTGAAAGCGATCGCTGATCGCATGCGCTCGTCGAATACCTGCCGCAGGGCCGTGAGTGCGCCACTTGCTAGACGAGTCGCATCTTCAAGTGCACTGCCTGGGAGAAGGACGTAGACCGCCCGCGAAGTGGTTGCGATGGCGGCATCGGGTCGAAACGCAGCGACGTACCGGGTGAGGGCGCTGCCCACATGGGTGATGAGCGGAGCGGCGCCGCCCGAATCCGGAGCCGCGGCAAATCCGAGGAGAGCAAGGACGCTCCCGCCGGGGAGCGCGAGTCGGTAGGACACCTCGGAGGGAGCAAGGGAGCCATCGAGCGCGGCGCGGAGGGCTGTCTCCCGTACCTCAAGTTCCATCGCGCTCGGGTTTCGACTGCGGAGCATGTGCAAGGCGGCCAGCCGGGCGGCGTCAAGGAGCACTCGCTCTCCGCCTGCGGCCATCTCGCCGAGCTCCTCGATTGCCCAGATGGTCCCGAGTGGGCGCGACCCCGCGCGGATTGCGATGGCAGAGCGGGCGAATTCGTCGGGAGCCTCGGGAAAGCGCACGACTCCCTCAGCTGCAAGAACCGTGCGGTACTGCCCAAGGTTTCGGTCCATGTCGGGAACCCTGCGCTCCAGGATGCCTCGTTGGCGCAGGGCATCGATGCGCTGATCTGGCAGCGACGAGTAGGCGAGCAGTCGCCGGTCGATGTCCTCGATGGCCACGGATCCCCCGATGACCGATGCAACGGCGTTCGCCAGTGCGAAGAGTTCGCCTCCGGCGTTCGCGGAGGATGCGGCCTCGATGCCCTGAGAGCCGAGGACGGAAAGGATGAGTGCATCGAGGTGCTGCCATGGAACCTCGTCCGCTGCCAAGAGCACCGCCAGCCCTCGGGCGGATGCGGCGGCGACAAGTGCGCTTGCGTCGAATCCTCGACGCTTCACGACGACGGCCGAGTAGGAGAACTTCGCTGCCTCCTCGACGAGGGCCATCGCTGCCGGTTCGTCAGTACGCAGGCCGGACATGAGCAAGACGGCATCAGGTTCGTCGGGCAGGGAATCGAGCGGATCATGGAGAACGGTGCCGCGCACGCGTTGATCGAGACCCCGCGGGGCAGCGAGCACGCGAAGGATCGGCGATGCCACGGTCTCGGTCAGGTGGCGCACGGTAGTTGCTTCGGCTGCCTGCTCGAGTGCTGAGATTGTCTGATCCGACAAGATCACGAACTGAATCTAGCGTAATCATCAATGCAATGGCGTGCGGTTTGGAGACATACTCATCGACATGACTCGGCTCACGCAGTTCGATTGCTCGACGTGGTGATTGACGGGCACAACGACTTGGCGTGGGCGATGCGTCAACTATGCGACTACGACCTGAGCATGGTCGACCTCTCGCAGTCCGTGCCCGGCATCCACACCGATATCCCACGCCTTCGCGCGGGTGAGGTGAGTGGCCAGTTCTGGTCGGTCTATGCGCCGTCGACCCTCAGCGGAGCTGAGGCGGTCGTCGTGACCCTCGAACAGATTGACTTCGTCCACCGCTTCGTTGCGCGATTTCCCGGAGACCTCGCCCTTGCGACGTCCGCCGACGAGGTTGTGGCAGCCCGAGCGAGTGGGCGGATTGCCTCGCTCATCGGACTCGAAGGCGGCCATTGCATCGACGAGTCACTCGGTGTGTTGCGAATCATGCATGCGCTCGGGGCGCGCTACATGACACTCACCCACAATCACAATGCACCCTGGGCCGACTCAGCCACCGACGAACCGGTGCTCAGGGGCCTGAGCTCTTTTGGCGAGGACGTTGTCCGCGAGATGAATCGCCTTGGAATGCTGGTCGACCTTTCGCATGTTTCTGCCGACGTGATGCGGCACGCCCTGGCGGTTACCGCTGCGCCGGCCATCTTCAGCCACTCATGTGCGCGCGCCCTCGTCGACGTGCCGCGCAATGTGCCTGATGACGTCCTCACCGCGCTCGCGGCCAACGGCGGCATCTGCATGATTGCGTTCGTCCCCGACTTCGTTTCCGCCCCCTTCGCCACGTGGTTCGGCGAGCAGGAGCGGGGCGTCGTCGGATCGCCAGCACCCGTGGTCACGGTCGACGATGTCGCCGACCACATCGACCACGTCCGAGACGTCGCCGGCATCGATCACGTCGGCATCGGCGGTGACTTCGATGGATCTGCCTACATGCCGCCGGAGCTGAATGACGTCTCGACCTACCCCAGACTCCTCGCTGCATTGTCTGCACGAGGCTGGACGCCGCGAGATCTCGGGTACTTGTGCAGCGGCAACATCCTGCGGGTGCTCCGTGCCGCCGAGGACACTGCTCATGCCCATGGGTGACGAGGACACTGCCCATGCCAATGGGTGAAAGAGCTGACGTCGACGCGATCTGTATTGTCGGATTCTCTTATCGGGATGCAATGAATCTGTCGGATCGGACTAGGACATTGATGGTCCGGGTCGAGCAGACTGCAAATCGAACCAATCGGCACGTGAACTCAACCGCACGCTCACGGCATTCCCACCAGTCCCTCAGCCGACGAATCCTCGACGGCATACCGACACCCAAAAGGAAGACACATGAGACGCATTAACCGCACCATGGGCCTCGTAGCCTCCGGTGCATTCGCACTCTCGCTCGGCCTTGCCGGCTGCAGTTCCGGTTCGGGCGAGTCTGCCCCGGCATCGGCCGCTCCGGCGCCGGCATCGGCCGCTCCCGCATCCGAGGCGGCCCCCGTGACCGGAATCGCCTACAACGCAGCACTGCACGATGCGCTGCCGGCCGACGTCCTCGCCAAGGGCTCCCTCACTCTGGCGACCGACCCGACCGACCCGCCGCTGGAGTTCTACAACGAGGCCAACGAGATCGTCGGGTCAGAGGTCGATCTTGCAGCCGCTCTCGCCACGATCCTCGGCGTGAAGATCGAGCTCGTGCCGTCCAAGTTCGACGCGATCATCCCGGGCGTCGAGGCGGGTCGCTTTGACGGATCCGTGTCCGGATTCGCCGACCGCAAGAATCGTCAGGAGGTCGTCGACTTCGTGGACTACTTCACGACATCCCGCGGATACCTCGTGAAGACCGGAACTCAGGACGACTTGAAGGATGCGACAGAGCTCTGCGGGAAGTCCGTTGCGGTTGCCAAGGGCACCACGATGGCTGACTCGATCGTCGAGTTGAGCGATGCATGCGTGACAGCAGGTAAGGAAGCCATTGATGCGCAGGTCTACCCGGACCAGTCGGCATGCACCCTCGCGGTGCAGTCCGGGCGTGCGGATGTCACGATCCAGGGAGCCCACGCGGCACTGTGGATCGCGAAGAACTCAGGTGGCGAGCTGGAAGTATTCCTTCGACCCACCGAGGGAAATGACATCAACGGCATCCTGCTCAAGAAGGGCGGCCTCGCCGAGCCAATGCGCGCTGCCATCCAGCAGTTGATGGACTCGGGTGACTTCGAGACCATGTGGGCCAACTGG
>CALPZT020000264.1 GCA_943328365.2 Bifidobacterium breve
GTAGGACCCGAGCAGCATGAGCCAGCCAACACGCCACTAGACGGCGAAGAAGCGCTAGCAGGGCTTCTCGGTGACCGAGGCCGTGGATGGTCAGGATGGCCTCGATCAGGCGAGCAAGGCCTCCTTCAGCGTCATGATCATTGACGTCAATATGCCCAACATGGACGGCCTCACGATGGTGAAGAACCTCCGCTCGGCAGGCGTGAAGACCCCGATCATCATGCTGTCCACCGAGGGCAGTGCTACCACGTCGGCCGCTGCCAAGGCTGCTGGTGCGAACGGCCTGGTGGTGAAGCCGTTCAAGTCGGATCTACTCGTCGCCGCGGTGATGAGATTGGCGAGGTAGTAGGACCTGCCCGGATACGGAGAAGGGCCTGACGTTCATAGGCATCTGCCTGCAACGGGTGTTGATACTCGAGGTCGCCCGGGATATGGTGCGCCCTACGACCGGTCGAGATTCGCCGCCCTTGAGCATCGAAGGAAGAGCATGAAGCAGAAGGCGCTCAGGGCCACCGCCGCAGCCTCGATCCTCGCACTCGCGGCTGGATCCGTGCTCTTCATCGCCCCGGCCGAGGCCGCCGGTGCTCTCACGTCCGCGAAGCAGGCCCGAGCCAAGGCGCTTGCTGCGGCGCCGGGCACGGTGATCTCCGTCAAGAAGGGCACGCGCAGCGGATACCCCGCATGGGCCGTGTCCATCACGCGCTCCGACGGCTCGATTGTCGTCGGCTACGTCGACGTGAAGAACGGGATCGCCTTCGACTGGACCCTCACGTCATCGCCCGGTGCATCGGTGATCGACCTTGACGGCAATGACGCGGCCCTCGCGCCAGCAGACCCCCCGAAGCCGCCCTCAGAGACAAGCAGCCTGTCGCCGGTGACGGGGCTTGGGCCAGGGGTTGAAGCCCCGTGCTCTGTGTCGTCGGTGACTGGGCTGTGCGCAGGTCTTGAGGTGCCGCCGGGCGTGTCGCCGGTGACGGGGCTTGGGCCAGGGGTTGAAGCCCCGTGCTCTGTGTCGTCGGTGACTGGCCTATGCGCTGGTCTTGAGGTGCCGCCTGGTGTCTCGCCGGTGACGGGGCTCGGCCCGGGTGCGAGTCTGGGTTCAGGCTCGGTGTCGCCCGTAACAGGGCTGGGGCCGGTCGCCGGAGCGGGTTCGGTGTCGCCGGTGACGGGGCTCGGGCCGGTTACCTCCGCGCCGGTGTCGCGTTCGCCACTGACAGGGCTGTAACGCCGAACGCCGCTCAGCCACCGCGTCGCTCGAGATCGGTGCAAAAGGGAGAATTCGGGCAGAGGTCCTTCGACCCCGTACGATGGGGTTCCCACCCGCCGATCGAAAGGACACGTCCCTATGGGTTCGTCATCGTTCGTCGGCCGCGACATGGCCCTCGATCTCGGCACGGCAAACACGCTCGTCTACGTGCGAGGCCGAGGGATCGTCCTCAACGAGCCGTCCGTGGTCGCGATCAACAACAACACCGGCGGGATTCTCGCGGTCGGCGCTGAAGCCAAGCGCATGATCGGTCGTACACCGGGCAACATCGTCGCGATCCGCCCGTTGAAGGACGGCGTCATCGCCGACTTCGACACCACTGAGCGCATGCTCCGCTACTTCATCCAGAAGGTCCACAAGCGCCGCCACCTGGCGAAGCCCCGCCTCATCATCTGTGTTCCGTCGGGCATCACCGGCGTCGAGCAGCGCGCGGTCAAGGACGCCGGCTACGCGGCAGGAGCCCGCAAGGTCTTCATCATCGAAGAGCCCATGGCAGCGGCGATCGGCGCGGGCCTGCCGGTGCACGAGCCGATGGGCAACATGGTGGTCGACATCGGCGGCGGCACCTCCGAGGTCGCCGTCATCTCGCTCGGCGGCATCGTCTGCAGCCTGTCGGTTCGCGTCGGCGGCGATGAACTCGACAACGCGATCATCCAGTACATGAAGAAGGAGTACTCCCTCATGCTGGGGGAGCGCACGGCCGAGGAAATCAAGGTCACGATCGGCTCGGCATTCCCGTTGCCCGACGAGCCGCACGCTGAGATCCGCGGACGAGACCTCGTCACCGGCCTCCCGCGCACGATCGTCGTGACAGCCGAGGAGATTCGTCGCGCCATGGACGAGCCCGTGAACGCGATCGTCGATGCGGTCAAGGCCACCTTGGACCGCACGCCGCCCGAGCTCTCCGGCGACATCATGGACCGCGGAGTGGTGCTCACCGGTGGTGGAGCCTTGCTCAAGGGTCTCGACGAGCGACTGAGGCACGAGACCGGCATGCCGATTCTCATCGCCGACCGGCCCCTCGACTGCGTCGTGCTCGGTTCCGGCAAGTGCGTCGAGGAATTCGACGCCCTGCAGCAGGTCCTCGTATCGGAGCCTCGCCGCTAGCGCCTGACACCTGAGCCAAGGGTCAGCCAGCACGAACGAATCGGGAGAAGGAGCAGATGTTCTCGCGCCGCACTCGGTTCGTTCTCGCGGCCCTGTTCGTCACGAGCCTCACGTTCGTGATCTTGGATCTCCGCGGCGGTCAGGGCCCGTTCACGAGCTTCCGTTCGGCGATGAGCGGTGCTGTCGGAGGCGGAGAGCAGGTCGGCAGCGCGGTCTTCAGCCCCTTCCTCGGCGTGCGCGACTGGTGGGGCTCGTGGGGTGATCAACGAGAGCGCATTGCCGCACTCACGGCTGAGAACGACTCACTGCGCCTCCTCGTCGAACGGTCGGCGGCCGATCGGGCGCGATCCGAACAGCTCGATGGCCTGCTCCGGGTCTCGGGCGTCGGACGGTACGAGATCGTCCCCGCCGAGGTCATCGCGGTGGGCCCGGCCCAGGAGTTCGCCTGGACGGTCACGATCGATGCCGGCAATGCCGATGGCATCCAGCGCGACATGAGCGTCATCAACGGCGAGGGGCTCGTCGGCCGGGTGCAGTCGGTGACGAGGAATACCGCGACCGTCGTCCTGCTCGTCGATGCCTCGATTTCCGTCGGAGCCAGGGTCGCCGGCTCGAGCGAGATCGGCATCCTGTCGGGCACTGGGCGCCAGGACTCGCTCGAATTCCAGATGATCGACCCGGGCGCGGGGCTCGAGCCGGGCCAGGCGCTCGTGACGTTCGGGTCGAAGGGCGGACGTCCCTACTCGCCTGGAATCCCCATCGGCGAGGTGGTGAGCGTCGCCGGCACCGCCGGACAGCTCACCCGAATCGCCACCATTCGCCCATTCGCCGACGTCTCCACGCTCAATATCGTCGGCATCGTTATCCGCCCGCCGCGACAGGACCCGCGCGACTCCGTCCTGCCCGATGCGCCGCGGACGCCGACCGTGCCGAGCATCATCCTGCCGAGCGCAACCCCTCTCGCCACCGCCTCGGCAACCCCGACGCCGTCGCCAACGCCATCGGCTGCCGTCGAGCCATCCGGGTCACCGGCACCCTCCCAGGAGGTCGAGCGGGCAGCGACGCCAGAGCCGGCACCAGGCGAAGGCACCTGAGATGTGGGGCCGCCAGACCCTGCTGTGCGCGACGTTGGTGTTCGCGGCCCTGGTCACCCAGCAGTCCTTTCTCGCCCGCCTCGGCATCCCGGGAGCGACGCCCGACCTGCTTCTCGTGACGGTCATCGCCCTCGCGTTCGCCTACGGTCCGCTCGCCGGAGCAGTTGTCGGATTCGGAGCCGGAATGGCACTTGATTTCGCCCCGTCGACCGCCGGCCCAATCGGGCTCGCGGCACTCATCTTCCTGGTGATGGGCTTCGTGTCCGGCGCTGCCATCGACCCGCGTGATCGCAACCCACCGGTCCTCATCGGCATCATCGCCCTCAATTGCGGTGCCTTCGTCATTGCCTTTGCAGCCATTAACTCACTGCTCGGTGATGA
>CALPZT020000265.1 GCA_943328365.2 Bifidobacterium breve
ACTCGCGCCTGCCATGCAAGGCCGAGCACCTGCGCGGTTGTCACCCCGATGCGCAGCCCGGTATAGGGCCCGGGGCCGACACCACAGGCAACGACATCGATGCGAGGACGCCCGGCGCGGGCAAGGACATCCGAGACGAGGGTTGCGAGCACTTCGGCGTGCCCGCGGGGGTCACGATGCTCGGCCTCTTCCAGGACAACGTCTCCCTCGACCACTGCGACGGTCGACCACGCCGATGCCGTGTCGATCGCGAGGGTCAGCACCGCGACTCCAGGGCGGCAACAGCATCCGCCGGCCAGCGCTCGCCGTGGCCGGTGATCGTCACGAGCCGAACCTCGTCGTCTGCGTCGTCCGACCGGTCGATCCGCACGTCGAGGCGGTTCGGGGAGAGGTGCTCGGCCTTGCCCTCGCCCCATTCGACGACGGTGACGCAGTCGGCGAGCGTCACGTCGAGGTCGAGGTCGTCGAGGTCGACAGCGCTTCCGAGCCGGTAGGCGTCGACATGGACGAGGCCGATGCCTCCGGCCGCCTCGTGCACTCTGGAGATGACGAAGGTCGGGCTCGTCACCGCCTCGCTCACGCCTAACCCACGACCAAGACCCTGTACAAAAGTCGTCTTACCTGCACCTAAGTCACCGATGAGGACGATGAGGTCACCGCCCCGGCACGCAGCAGCGAGCGTCGCCGCCAGATCGCGCATGCGCTCGGCGGTCGGGACGAGCACGGTCACTGGGCAGCCCGCAGGCTCCGTACATTGCGCCACACTCGGTCGAGGAGCCCACCGATGAGCGCATCGACCTCCTCGTGGAACTCGATGTTCACCATGTGACCCCCATTGGGGATGACCACGAACTCGGCTCCAGGGATGGCTCGGACGATCTCCTCGCTGTACGCCTGCGGGGTGAGCCGGTCGGAACTCCCGACGATGACGAGCACCTCGGTCTGCTGCAGGATCGGCAGGGCTGCGCGCTTATCGTGCTCCTGCAGCGCCGGCAGGAACTCGGCGAGCACATCGATCGGGGTGGCGTCGATCATGCGCGCGACGAATCGTCCGGCCTGCTCGGAAGCGAGCGACCCGAAGGAGTAGACCCGGGTGAGCACGAGCGACAGATCACTGCTCGACCGTCGGCCGAGTTCGACGACCTCCTTACGCCGTGCGAGCGCTGCCGCAGCGAGCGGCACGATGCGATTCACCACTCCCCCGAGCACCGGCGGCAGTCCGAGCGAGCCCTGCTTGAGGCCGCCCGCGGTCGTTGCGACGAGCGCGACCCCGTAGACCCGCTCGGCGAACAGCTCGGGATGCTGCTCGGCCAAGGCCATGACCGTCATGCCGCCCATCGAGTGCCCGATGAGGACGAGCGGACCGGTGGGGGCGACCGCTTGGATGATGTGCCACAGATCGCGCCCGAGCTGGTCGACATGGTGGGTGTCGAACTCGGCCCGGCCCGATTGGCCATGGCTACGTTGGTCGTAGGTGACGAGCCGTGCCCGGCCCTGCAGCTCCTTGCGCTGGAAATACCAGGAGTCCAGGCTCAGGGCGTAGCCGTGCGCGAAGATGACGGTGACATCGGCGGCCGCTGGGTCGTCAGGCTCATCAATCTCGACATGAAGCAGGGTGCCGTCCTCTGCGGGCAGCTCGATGATCCGCGAATCGAAGCCCTCGAGCTCCCACTCGTCGTCCCGCCTCGCCGTTTTCGTCATGAGCGCACGCTCGGCGGCCGCACCAAGGGCCGCCCCGGCCGCAAGGGCCCCTGCAGCCAGCAGTCCGGCCCCGGCAACCTTCAGCGCACCGGTCATGTCGTTGCTCATGGCGCACCAACGTACCGCCGCGGCACCCGTCCACTCACCCGGGTGACGATCTCGTATCCGATCGAGTCCGATGCGACCGCCCAGTCGTCTGCGGTCGGAGCGCCGCTCGCCTCGTCGCCGAAGACCACGACCTCATCGCCCGCCCGCGCATCGTCGATGCGATCGTCGATGGCGATGACGAACTGGTCCATTGCGATGCGCCCGATAACCGGGCAGCGCACCCCGGCGAGCAGCACCTCAGCCCGCCCGCTAGCCGAGCGCGGCACGCCATCGGCATAGCCGAGCGGCACGAGGCCAACCCTCGTGGCCCGCTGCGCCGTCCAACTGCTGCCATATGAGACCGACTGGCCCGCAGGAATTGTCTTCACGAGCGCGAGTCGACTGCGAAGGGTCATGACCGAGGCCAGGCCGAGTGCCGCAGCCGAGCCCGGGGTCGAGGGCGGCACGCCGTACATGCCGATCCCGACGCGCACAAGGTCGTAGCGGGTGTCGGGGTAGCCGAGCGCTGCCGCAGTGTTCGCGAGGTGGCGTACCTCGGGATCGAGTCCTGAGTCGATCGCAACGGCGAACGCAGCCTCGAATTGAGCCCGCTGATGGTCAACCGACGAATCCCCGGGCAGGTCAGCATTGGCGAGGTGCGACCACACGCCAACCACCTCGATCGCTCCCGCGTCCTGCGCTTCGCAGGCAGCCGAAACGAGCCCGGCCCAACCGTCCAAACTCGCGCCATTCCGCGACAACCCCGTGTCGACCTTGAGATGGACCCGAGCCCGCACGCCCACCCGCTGAGCATGCTCGGCGACCTCGGCAAGTGCCCATAGGGACGAGACGGAGATGTCGACGTCGGATGACACGCAGGACTCGAGATCCGGATCCCCCGGGGCCCACAGCCAGGCGAGAAGGCGGCCCGTGTCGCCTGACTGGCGCAGCGCTCGTGCCTCCGAGAGGAGCGCAACCCCAAGCCACGGGATGCCTATGCTCCTGGCCTCCTGTGCGATTCGCGCCATGCCATGCCCGTAGGCATCGGCCTTCACGACGGCCATGACCTGCGGGCCGCCGACCGCGGCTTCGAAGACCGCCAGGTTGCTCCGGACGGCTGCGAGGTCGATGACAGCCTCAGCACGAGTCATGGGGACATTGTCCCGCGCGGCCGACGTCCCATGAACTCCAGCCGCGCCGACCGGAGTTCATCAGCCCTTCGCTGCGATGCAGCGACGGGTTGGTCACCGCGTCATTCACACCCGATTCGCTACGACCACCTCAACCAGAAGGGAACTCCAGTGGGCATCCGCACACCGTTGATCATCGGACTCGCGACCGCCGCAGTCTGTGCCACAACCTTGCCGGCCTCAGCCGAAACCGGCTTCTCATACGTCGAGCCGGCAGCGACCGGCGTTGCCATCAAGGTCCTCGCGACCTCCGGCGACGTCATCTCCGGCTACCAGTGGCCGGGAACGCCTGATGGCATCGGCGTCGTGAAGGACGGCAAGAACCTCAACATCTACACCAACCACGAGTTTTCATCGACGAACAAGACGGCTGCAGCGCTCAAGCACGCCAATGGCAATGCCTCAGCGTCGACGGTCTCGCATCTCACGTTCAACACCGATTCGAACACCATCACCGCAGCGCGCAATCTGCTGCAGTCGGTGACCTGGTACGACTACTCCACCGGCACCTACGGCATGAAGCCGGTAGCGCCCGCTGGGGCAGCGACAGTGGACGAGTACAACACTCCGAACCACACCACCGCGCTCAACCGATTCTGCTCCTCCTCCCTCGCCCAGCCCGGCTCCCTTGCCTACAAGACGAAGGTCGGCGGCAAGGACGTCACCTACGGCTACACCGGCGCGGCGTACTTCACCGGCGAAGAGGGCAGCGACGAGTCGCGCGCCTTCGTCACCGACATGAACGGGAACCTCATCCAGCTCCCCAAGCTTGGCCTGGCCGCATGGGAGAACTTCATCCCCGCTCCGTCGACCGGCATGCGCACGATCGTCATGGGCAATGAGGATGGCTCCGCAACCGACAGCCAGCTCT
>CALPZT020000266.1 GCA_943328365.2 Bifidobacterium breve
CGCGGACGAACGCTTCGGTGGGTGTGGCGCTGAACTTGATGGGTGCGCCGACGATGTCGATCGGAACTCCTGAGGGATGCTCGACATGCACGATCATGTGGCGGGCGCTCGTGTGCTCGTCGACGGCAATGTCGGCTGCACTGTTCACTGGTCCGCAGGGCACGAGCCCGGTGAGGGCGCGCACTGCCTCATCCGTTGTCAGGGTGCTCGACCATGCCTCGACCTCGGCGTAGACGGTCGAGGAATGAGCCACCCGAGCCTCATTCGTCGCGAAGCGCGGGTCGGAGCCGAGCTCGGGGCGGCCCATCGCCTCGGCGAGGGCTCGCCAATGGTTGTCGGTTGGCGAGGCAACCGCGACGAAGCCGTCTGCGGTTCGCAGGAGTCCGTATGGGCAGAGCAGCGGATGGGTGTTGCCCTGCGGTTCGGGCGCGACTCCGGTGATGGAGTGCTGGTAGACGATGCGCTCGGTGAGTGCGAGCACCGAATCGGCCATGGCGACATCGACGAGCTGGCCCTCGCCGGTCCGGGTGACATGGTGCACGGCCGCGAGGATGCCGCAGGCCGACAGCACTGCGGGGAAGATGTCTCCGATACCGGGCCCGACCTTCATCGGGTGGTCGACGTCGGCGCCGGTGATGCTCATGAGGCCCGCCATCGCCTGCGCGATGATGTCGAAGGCCGGCCAGTCGGCGTACGGGCTGAGCCCGGTTCGTGGGTCGCCGAAGCCCCGGATGCTCGCATAGACGAGCCGGGGATTGCGTGCGTGCAGGATCTCGTAGGAGAGGCCGAACCGGTCCATGACGCCGACCCTGAAGTTCTCGACGAGGATGTCGGCTTCGTCGACGAGGGAGAGGAAGGTCGTGACGTCGCCGGGGGAGTTGAGGTCCAGGCAGGCGCTGCGCTTGTTTCTGTTGACGCTTGCGAAATAGCCGCCATAGGTGGACGTGCCGGCGGCGGGCATTTCCTTCGAAGCCGGTGCAGGGAATGGTCCCCATGCTCGGGCCACATCACCCTTAGGAGGTTCGATTTTCAGGACATCCGCGCCCATGTCGGCGAGTAGCATCGTGCAGAACGGGCCGGACAGTACCTGGGTGAGGTCGAGGACCCGAAGCCCGCTGAGCGGTCCTGACACCGATGCACTCCCAAAAGTATCGACACTTGTACGATCCACTGCGGACCTTATCGGGTGTTTGCCAAGAAATTCAATGAAAGAATTCCCTTGACCGGCGAGGTGTCGGGGTCTATGGTCCACAAAGTGTCGGCACTCGCTGATGCTGGCAAACGCCTATCGCATATGGGAGTGGTCTATGGCTATCAAGGTTGCGAAGTTCAAGGACGTCGCGTCAGGAACGCAGAACGGTCAGTTCACGGTCGGCGATCGCGATGCGGTCACGAGCCTTGATGATCTTGACCCCATCTACAAGCGGCTGCTCGATGAGCCGGTGACGGCAGTCGTCGCTGTCATGGGCAGCACGGGCCGACCCAATCTCACGCCGGTCTGGTTCGACTACGTCGGCGACACCGTCCTGCTCAACCTTTCGACCGAGCGCAAGAAGGTCGAGTGGCTCCGGGCGAATCCGCAGGTGAGCTTCCTGCTCATCAACCCCGTCAATGCCTACCACTGGGTGAGCATCAAGGCGACCGCCGTCCGCGAGATCAGCGAGGATGACCCCGTCGAAGGCCAGCGCGTCACCGACCAACTCGACTACATCTGGACGAAATACACCGGCCAGGAGCCGCCGTACGGCCTTCGCGACCCGGGCTTCGACGAGCGCCGGGTGCTGTTCGAGCTCAAGGTCGACTCGATCGCAACCTTCGGGCAGCCGTAGTCTTCAAGACACCCACAGCCCGACCACAACAGGCTCCTGTCTGATTGCTCATGCAGGTTCCTGCCGTCATTCAAGGAAGGAACGTCCGTGGGCTCGATGCCTCGGGTTGCCGTCGTCGGGGGTTCACTGGGCGGGCTCACCGCAGCGCTGCTCCTTCGAGATCTCGGCTGCGAGGTGTCGGTCTACGAACGCTCCCACGAAGAGCTCGAGGCAAAGGGCGCAGGGATCGCGGTCCTCGAGGCAACCTGGCGGTATCCCGTGCAGCGGCTCGGGGTGCCCGCCGATGACTTCTCGGCGAAGACCAGTTGGGTTCGCTTCCTTGAAGCCGATGGGTCGACGGCATTCGAGGAGCGACGCGACTATCACCTGTCATCGTGGAACGCGGTGTATCGGGTGCTGCTCCATGGGTTCGGTCGGGAGAACTACCACCTCTCGTCGGAGGTGACCTCGTTCGTCGACGACGGTGCGCACGTCACGATCAATTTCGCTGACGGGCGCACCGACGTCGTCGATCTCCTTGTCTGCGCTGATGGCATTGCCTCAGAGGCACGCCAGAAGCTGCTGCCTGATGTCACAAGTGCCTACGCGGGCTATATCGCGTGGCGGGGGGTGATCCCGGAGTCGGAGCTCACGGCGGAGACCTTCGATGCGCTCCACGAATCCCTCACGTATCAGGTGATGGACCACAGTCACATCCTCGTCTACCCGATCCCAGGGCTTGCCGGAGAAGTCGAGCCGGGACACCGTCTCATGAATATCGTCTGGTATCGCAACGTACCGCCGGAGGACTTCACGGCATTCCTCACCGATGTCAACGGCGACGTCCGTTCGGTGTCGATCCCGCCGGGGCTGGTGAACGAGCGCGATCTCGCCGCCATGAGGGCTGACGCGAAGGCGCTGCTCGCACCCCAGCTGGCCGAGGTCGTGACCGGGATCAAGGAGCCATTCCTGCAGGTGGTGTACGACATCGAGGTGCCGCGGATGGCATTCGGCCGAGTGTGCCTCATCGGCGACGCCGCATTCGCCTGCAGGCCCCATGCGGCCGCCGGTACAGCGAAGGCCGCCGAGGATGGCTGGATTCTGGCCGAGGAAATCGCTGCAGCCGACGGTGACGTCGTGAAGGCCCTCGCCGCATGGGAGGTGCGCCAGTTGGCTCTCGGTCACAGCCTGCTCGGGCGAACGCGCGACATCGGCTATCGATCGCAGGTGGCCGGCACGTTCAAGGCCGGCGCCCCCGACCTCGTCTTCGGCCTCTACGGCCCCGGGAACTGACCCTTGTCAGCGCGGGAGCAGGAGGCAAGCATTGACGATCGCTTCGACGCGATCGAGATCGAGACTGCGCTTCGCGGATCGCCTGAGGCGATCTACGAGCATCTACGCGGGCGCATCCTCTCCGGTGCACTGCACGCGGGTTCTGAGCTCACGCAGGTGCAGGTGGCGCGTGCCTATGGCGTGAGCCGCGGCCCGGTGCGCGAGGCATTCAGGCTGCTCCAGCACGAGGGCCTCATCGAAGCCGAGGTGAACTTCAGGGCGCGCGTGACGAGCCTGTCGACCGACGAGGCGGAGCACCTGTACGCGATGCGCATCGTCAACGAGTGCATGGCACTCGCGGTGAGCCTTCCTCGGCTCACCCCTGATGAGCTCGATGAGCTCGATGAGCTCGTGAGCAGCCTCGGACCTGACGCTGGGCTGGACTTCATCGAGTGGGAGGCCAGCCATGAGCGCTTCCATGCGCTCCTGTTTGCGCACTCGGGCGAGCGCACGAGGAGTGCCCTCGAGCTGTGGGCCGACTACACCGAGCGCTACCGGCGCGTCTACGTAGCCCAGGGCAATCTCGGCTGGACCATGGGCGCTGCGGAGCATGCCGATCTGGCACGGGCCTGTCGTGCCGGCGACGTCGAAGGAGCCACCGCTCTGCTCGCGCAGCACCTTGCCCGGGCCGGACTCACGTTGGTAGCCATCATGAATCCGAGTCATCAGCCCGTGCTCCTCCAGGCCGC
>CALPZT020000267.1 GCA_943328365.2 Bifidobacterium breve
CGGCGGTGATGGTGGTGCCGCGCGGCGAGGACTCGCTTGCCCATTCGTAGGCGAGTGACGTGAAGAGGTCGCTACCGATGCCCGGCATGGAGCCGGCAGCCATGCCGATGCCGTTGTCGGCGATGATGAGGCCGACGAGATCGACGCCGGTGTCGAGGACCGCGATGTCGACCGAGGTGGCGTTGCCGTGGCGAATCGCGTTGCCGACCGCCTCGCGAACCACCTCGATGAGGGCGGCAGTCGCCGATGGATCAGCGCTGACTCGTTCGATCATCGAATCCGGATCGTCGAACGAGATCTCGCAGACTCCTTGCCATAGCGTCGTGAGCTCGTCGGCGAAGCCGGCGAAGTCCGGATCAGCGGGGCCGGAGGTGTGGAGCAGCGCATACGCCTCGGTGATGCTCGACCAGATCGCAGTTCGGTCCGCGGAGTCGACGACCGTTCCGGACTCGAGCCGAATCGTCGCGGATACGAGGGCCGACTGCACCGGGCCGTGCAGGACCCATGTGAGATTGCGCCTGGTGAACCAGATCTCCTGCCGCATTCGGGCGATAGCGAGCTCGATCTGCTCATTCACCTCGATGAGCCGCTCCTCGGTGAGCCGGCGGGATCGTTCGAAGATGAAGACGGTCGCGACGAACCAGGCGGTGGCCACCGAGAAGAGCACGTTCGATGCACTGAGCCACGCGGAGAGCGGCACGCCGATTGTGTCGGCGAGCTGCGGCGGACTGGTGAAGAGCACGAGCATCGGTGCGCTGAATGCAACGACGAAGGTCGCCGTGAGCAATGCGATTGCAGGCCCGGCCGGGAGCACGCGATACCGAGAGGGCCAATGGCGCCGAATGATGCTGAGCAGTGGCCAGGTGAGCGTGAGCAGGAGGACAGCGGGGATGGCCGACGTGATGCCCAGGGTGGTGATGAACACTGGCAGGCCGATGATGCGAAGCGGCACCACGGTGAGCACCGGACGAATCGAGTCGGTGATGTCGATGGTTCGTCGGGGTGCAGGGGCAGCCGCCGTCGTGAAGCCGGATGGCTCCGGGTCGACGGGGGCCGTGACGCCTGCAGGCACCGCAAGTGACTGGATCATCGGCCGGACGCTCACCCGAAGGATCTCCTGGAGGAGCCGTGCGCTTGTCACCGATGAGCGCCCGGGCGTTTCGGGGTCGAGCTCGGCGGCGGCGAGCGAAAGCGCCGGATCGAGGACGGCTCGAATACTGGCCTCAAGCTCGGCGGTCGCGTTCTGCAGTCGCTCGGCGTACGTAGCCCGTGAAAGGGAGAGCGCGATCGATTGGGCGTTGAGGGAAGCCATCACGGCAGTGAATCGGTTGCGGCGATAGATCAACTCCCCGACGACGACCATCGCCGCCAAGGTGAGGAGTGATGCGCTCGCTGTCCTGGTAGGAAGCGGCATCGATTCGGCGCTGCTGACCTGCTGGATGAACTTGGCAAGGACGACGCTGCGGACCGCGTTCGCAATGAGGACGATGCCGACGATGGCACCTGCACGCAGGCCCGTGCTCAGGATCCGGCTCAGGGGAGTCCGGCACGCTGAGAGCACGCCGAATATGAGGGCGCTCAAGAGGGCCGAGGCCGCGAGATCGGGAAGGGGCGTGCCGCCCGCCGAGAAGGAGACGATGAGGGACGTGCCCGTCACGTAGACGAGGAAGGCGATGGCGAGCGTGCTGGTCGCCATGGCCTCCGGGCTCGCGAGTCGGCGGATAACAGCTCCCATGGGCTACGCCTTGACTTTGATCACGGGCTACGCCTCGATGTCGACCGGGCCGGCAGCCCGGAGGAAGTCGGCAATCGCCTGGCGGCGGGCATTGACCTCGGACTGCGGGTCGATGCCCATGCGCTCGAGCGAGCGGGTGATGACGTACTGCACGGTGCGGACGCTCGTGCCGCGGGCCTGGGCGATCTCGCCGCTCGGCCGGCCCTGGGCGACGAGACTCATCACCTCTATCTGAGTTCGGGAGAGGGCCTCGCTCGGCCGGTCAGCCGTGCGGTCGTGGCGATGCTCTGTCGTGACCTCGCCGGAGAGCGCGGCCTCGAGTGCGTCGAGCAGGATCTGCTTGTCGAACAGCTGGTCCTTGCGCAGGTACGCGGCGCCCTCGGGCAGCGAGGAGCTCGCCCGCGAGACGAAGCGCGAGTCAGGCAGATGGGTGAGGAACAGCATCGCGATTGACGGGCTGCGCCTGCGGAATGCATCGGCGAGATCGAATCCGTTGATGCCGTGGCCGAGGTCGACGTCGAGGATCGCAGCGTCCGGATCATGGGCCTTGAACAGGCGCTGAGCTGAGGCGGCGTCCGCTGCCATGAGGGGGACGAACCCTGCCGATTCGAGCATGTCGGCGAGGAGAACCCGGGTCATCGGGTCATCCTCGACGACGAGAACGACCCGGGCATAGGCCTGCATCTCAGTCACCGAACGGCTCGCTCACGGCTTGAGTGTAGGGCTGGATTCGCGTCGCCTGACCACCGATTTGCCGGCTCTGATCGAAATATGGGCCAGTAATTTTCGGCATCGCCGCAAATGTGCGCGATACGCGAACTTTTCGCCGAGGTGCCCGAAGGGGGGCCCTACATTGCCAAGACGGGCTGGTTGAAGTTCGGGAAGAAGGCGGCTTGAGATCTATCGTTCAGGGACGTCAGCGCGTCCCTGGCATAGCCGGATTCATCGTCGGATTCGGAGTTCGCGCCAATATGCCGGTGAACATTTCAGTGAGTGAAATCAGCTCGCCCGTCGATGGTGACACCTTGGTCGTGGCAGCGCCGATGCGCCCTGCGAACGAAGGCGTCCGCTAGGTGGCGCGGCACGTGGTTGCGCAGCCGAAGGTTCGTCAGCTCAACACAGGCCGTCGATTCGTGAAACTCCTGATGATCTGCGGAGTGTTGCCGCTCGCGATCGTGGTGGTAGCAACATTTCAGGGCATGACAGCGGCCAATGCCGATCCAGCAGGCTTCTCGTGGACCAGTCGCACTTCCGCAGGTAACTCAGTCTGGCGCTCAGTGGCATACGGCAACGGGGTATTCGTCGCTGTCGCGAACTCTGCCGCCGCGAATCAGGTCATGACGTCGACGAACGGCGTTACTTGGACAGCCCGCAGCAGCTCTGCCACGAACGATTGGCGCGCTGTCACGTTCGGCAATGGGCTGTTCGTTGCTGTCTCGAATCTTGGCACCGGCGATCGCGTCATGACATCCCCCGATGGCATCACCTGGACGAGTCGCACCAGCGCCGCCGACAACCACTGGGCCACGGTGACCTACGGAAATGGGGTGTATGTCGCCATCACCGCTGCCAACGTGGCCAACCAAGTAATGACGTCGACAAATGGCACCACATGGACGAGTCGCACCGGAGCCGTCGGTAATCAGTGGGGTTCGGTCACATACGGGGGCGGGGTGTTCGTGGCCGTGGCAGGCAGTGGGACGGGAAACCGTGTCATGACGTCGCCCGATGGAGTTACTTGGACGAGTCGCGTCAGCGCAGCGGACAATGACTGGAACTCGGTGACCTACGGTGGCGGGCTCTTTGTTGCCGTCGCGGGGACAGGGACGGGCAACCGTGTCATGACCTCGTCCGATGGCATCACTTGGACGAGTCGCACGAATGCCGTCGACAACTCCTGGCAGTCAGTGACGTATGGCGGCGGGTTGTTCGTCGCTGTCTCGGCGGACGGCACGGGCAACCGTGTCATGACCTCGGCTGACGGCATTGCCTGGACCGGTCGCACGAGTTCCGCCGACAATTCCTGGATATCAGCGGCATACGGAGGTGGAACCTTTGTCGCGGTCGCCCCCAACGCCGCTACGGTCATGAC
>CALPZT020000268.1 GCA_943328365.2 Bifidobacterium breve
GATGACTTCTCGCAGACCGATGTCATCAACGCACGCTCCCGTCAGCACCCGCTCCCTCGTGATTCCTGACGGCCGCAGACTTGTCTCGCGGTAGCGTCCTCGCATGACACTGGACGATTCCACTCGCCGGCAGCTGAGATTCTCGCTGTTCCTCCAGGGAGCGGCCCTGCTCATGTTCGCGGTCGCGCTCATCGCGCAGATAGCGACCGGCGGCGCACCGGTCCTCATCGTGTTGTTCGGCGTGGGCGTCGTGCTCGTGTCGCTGGCAATGGCCTTCACGGTGCGCCGCCTGCGCTCGCCCCGTTGACGACACGGCTCAGGCACCCCTACCCTTCCGCTACTCAGGAGAGCGCACCGAGCAGCGGCAGGGGATCAGCATATGGTGGGAATGAGCAGGCGTGGCTTCATCTCCACCGTCACTGGGCTCGCAGTTGGCCTAGGGCTCTCAACGGAGGCACTGGGCCAAGCGCTTGCTTCGGTCCCGCGGGCACGCGATGTCCGGACGAGCCTTCTCCAGAGCATCAAGTTCTCGTCCAGTCCAGTGCGCAATCAGTACCGCACCCTCGTAGCCGCCCCCGGTGAGGCAGTCATCACCCGCCTAGACGTCCTTCGACGTGAGGCAAGCACTCAGCGGGCAGCGACACGTCGTTCGCTGTTCTACTTCGCGCACCTGTCCGACATCCATCTGATCGACGCCCAGACGCCGGCACGAATGGAGCCCATGGTCGGTCTCGCGAAGACGACCTTCTCAGACGCCTTCCGGCCGCAGGAGACACTAGGCACATACGTGCTCGCTGCCATGATGCATGCGGTGCGCAATGCGACGACGAGCCCGCTGACGGGCGCGCCCCTCGCTGCTGCGGTGAGCACCGGCGACAGCGCTGACATGATGAACACCCTTGAGACGAATTGGTACATAACCCTTCTCGACGGCGGTTCGGTCACGCCGAATTCGGGACTCCCAGGAGAGTACGACGGAGTACAGGTCTGGGAGGACGCCACGTACGCGTACCACCCTGACGACCCCTCAGCTGATCCTTACGGCGAATACGGCTTTCCCCGCCTGCCCGGCCTGCTCAAGGCAACCGTGAGCCAGGAGGTCTCGAGCCCGGGGCTCCCTGTGCCCTGGTATGCCGTCTACGGAAACCACGATGCGATGTACATGGGCACGTTCGCCGTCCACTCCCAATTGCGATCATGGGCGGTGGGTGACCGCAAGGCAGCGACGTGGGATGCGCTGAGCGAGACCTCGCTAGCCGCCCTTGCCTCTCAGCCAAGTGCGCTGCAGCGCATGGCGAACACTGTGCGAACGAATCTCGGGATGCTGCCCGGCATGCATGCTGTCGCACCCGACCCCGGTCGCCGCCTGCTCGAACGCACGGAGTTCATGCAGGCCCATCTCGACTCTCCCCCGCTGCCCGGCCCCGTCGGTCACGGCTTCACACCGGCAAGCGTTACAACCGGACGCACCTGGTGGAAGGCCGACCCGGCCCCCTACGTACGACTGCTCGGTCTGGACACGTGCAACACCACGGCAGGAGCCGACGGTGGGGTGCCCGAGGAGCAGTTCGAGTGGGTCAAGGCAGAACTGGACGCAGCCCAGGTTGAGGGCGTGCTCTGCCTCATCCTGAGCCATCACAACAGCCTCACCCTGGAGAACGATGCACAGCCCGTTCTCGGCGGCCGGCGCATCGTTCATGCCGAGGAATTCATCGCAGCGCTGTTGGAGCGTCCGAGTTGTGTTGCCTGGATCAACGGCCACACACACATCAATACAATCAATGCGCACAGCAGGCCTGATGGGGCCGGCGGATTCTGGGAGATCACCACCGCTTCCGCCATCGACTTTCCGCAGCAGCAACAACTCGTCGAGATCGTCGACAATCGCGACGGAACGATCTCGCTCTTCGTCACTGCACTCGACCATGCCAGTGATCCGACGTGGACGGATGGTGATTTCAGCACGGTCGGGCTGGCCTCGCTCAGCCGCGAGTTCGCTGCGAACGACTGGATCCAGAATCCACCGATGCGAATGGGCTCGCCCCTCGACCGCAATACTGAACTGCTGCTGCCTGCTCCCTTCGATTTGTCACGAATCACTGATGCACAGGTCGAGGCTGCCACGATGGCCGCCCGTGCTCGCCTCATCACAGCGGGGGTAGATGCATGAGCCGCTCACGTTCACTTCGGCGTTCCTTCGTTCCTGCGGCTATGCTCGCCGCGACGGTCTCATTCACCGGATGCTCCCAGATCACCGCCCTTGCACCGGTGAGCGGCGGACCGCTTCAGACCGTCCGCGTCGGCATCCTCGACGTCCTCGTACAAGAGGGCGTGCCGATCCTCGTAGCTCCCGTCTGCACCCAGCAGCCAACGCAGTTCACCTGCATCGGCAGCACCATCGATGGCCGTGAGATTCGCGCCGTGGCCACGCTGTCAACGCCCTACACGATGAGCGTCACCATCGGCGGCGACGTCCTGTACGACGGAGATGTCCAGAGCGTTATCGATGCGGCCTCGGTGGTGGCACCATGACCTCGTCGACCTCGCGGACATCGCCGGCCGCGCGCACGACCAATATGGGGTCCGCCTGGGGCATCGCGATTACGGTCGTCATCGTCAACTCGATGGTCCAAACCCTCCTTATCCTCAACGACCCAACCCCACCGCTCACCTGGTGGATCTGGCCGCAGGCGCTCATCTCCTTCGGCGCGATCGTCGCAGTCATCACCCTCGTGTTGATGGCCCTCCAACTCGGCAGCGTCGGAGAGTGTTCGTGGAGTGCGACCTTGGTGAAGGCGCGCTCGCGCTTCCTGCCCCTGTCTGCTTACACGGCGGGCCTGGTGATCGCGACTGTGATCAGCTTCGCGCTATGGGTCGTTCCCGGCCTGATCATTCTGGCCGCGAGCCCCTACCTCCTCATCGCGGTGGCGGACGGCCGGCCCGACCCACTCCGGAACAACCTCCGTGCAATCCGCGCTGGGTTGGGTCGCTGGATCCTGCTGCTGCTCGTGACATGCCTCCTCGCGGGCATTCCGTGGCTCGGCTCGGCGTTGGCCGCGTTCTTCTGGCCTGGCGCGATCGGCACGCTCCTGACCTGGGTGGCATTTGGGCTGGCCGGCACTGCACTGCTGCAACTGTGGTGCCGCAACTGGCGGAACATCATGGGCGCCGCGGCTTCTCCTGCCTCGTCCATCGCGGTATAGCCGGGACAACGAACAGAGTCCCCGTCGAATCAGGCGAAATCCAGCTCGATGTCCTATTTCATGGTGCAAACGGCCATGTCATGGACAGACGATAAAGGGGGGCCGAGGGCGATGAGGCCCTTCATGGCGTAGGGTGCGTTTCGAAGGGGAGCTCGCGAGTTCGGCGGGCTGAGAGGGTGGTCGCTGCCACCGACCCACAGAACCTGATCTGGGTAATGCCAGCGATAGGGATGTGAATCAGATGGTTTTGCGTCGCATGGGTTTTGTCATCGCAATTTCATGCTTGGGCCTCGTCTGCCTGACTGCGTGCGGTTCGGGGGGTGGCGCCTCGGCTACGGATACGAGCACCAGTTCATCGACCGTGCGGCTCCTCACCCACGAGTCCTTCGTCGTGAACGAGCAGCTCATCGCCGATCTCAAGGCGCAGACCGGCATCACGCTCGAGATCATCACGGCCGGAGACGCCGGTTCAATGGTTGCCGGCGCGATTCTCGCCGCTGGTGCGCCGACGGCCGATGCCATATTCGGCATCGACAACACCCTCATTTCCCGGGCCGTCGACGCGGGCGTCCTCGAGCCCTACACGGCGACCGACGCAGCAGAGATCCGGCCAAGC
>CALPZT020000269.1 GCA_943328365.2 Bifidobacterium breve
GCAAGGCCGATGGCGGTGAGCTGCAGATTCGCCTTGCCGATCGCGATGATCTGCCAGATGCAGTCCTTGGGCAGCCGCTCGACCATCATGACGAGGTTCTGCGGGGTCGCCGAGGCGCCGCCGGCGACGCCGAGCACGATCGAGAACTGCATCGGCTCAGCGAGCAGCCCCTCGTCGTACAGGCGCATGACGGCATCGAGGTGCCCGGTGTCGTACACCTCGAGCTCGGGCTTGATGTCGAGCTCGCGCATGCGCGCGGCAAGCCGGCGGACGCCATCGGGCGGATTGCGGAACTCGCCCTTGCCGAAGCTCATCGAGCACGGGTTCAAGGTCGCCATGCGCGGACGGAGCTCGACCATCTTCTCGCGGTCCTCGAACTCGACCGAGAGCCCGACGCCCGTCGAGAGCTGGATGTGGATCGGGCATTTCTCCTCGATGAGATCCATGGTGCGACGCGCGATTTCGAGATCTGCGGTCGGACGCTGCTGCTCGTCACGAAGGTGCAGGTGCGCCACCGAGGCGCCTGCGAGGTAGGCCTCGTAGACGGCATCGGCGATCTCCTGCGGCGAGGTCGGCAGGTACTCGTTGTCGGCCTTCGTCGCGATGGGGCCGGTCGGCGCAACAGTGAGGACGACGCCCATCAGACTGACTTCGGCGGGTTCGCGATCGACACCGCGAGCACGGCATCGGAGTCGGACTCGTTCACGAGCTCGCGGTGGTCGCCCTTGGCCAGATGCACCGAGTCATACTGCCGCAGTGCAGTCGTCTCGCCATTGCAGCGGAGCACGAACTCGCCGCTGACCACCAGGTCGATGGACTCCCCCATCACCTCTGACGGCCCTGCGGACGAGCCTGGCGGGTAGACCGACAGGCCCATCCAGAACCCGTCCGTCGGGCCGACTTCCATCCCCTGCAGGCGCCGGCAGTCCACCCCCTCGTGGAATGGCGGGTCGTAGGGGACGGCATCGGCGTGCTTTGTGACGTGCATGTCAGTTGCTGCCCGTCTCGATGCGGTACGTGCCCTTCGGGTCGGTGATCGCGACGAGGCGGACGATGCAGCCGTCGCCACCGCGCCAGCGCCACGGGAACGCCGCGAACGTCACGCGCTTGCCGGTCACCTGATCGACGTCGCCGCCGACGTTCTCGAAGCCATAGATGCCGTGGCTGAGGATCTCGCGATGGCAGGGCTCCCACAGGGCGAACTCGTCGGCGACCTTCTTGCCGGTCTCCTCCTCGTACTCCTTGCATGCCCACGGGAGCAGGCCGCCCTGCGCCTCGGCCGGGCCGTGCGGGCCGATCGCGGTTGCGAGGGGATGGTCAAGCGCCTGGGTGTCGGTGCCGACTGCCTTCACGCCCTTCGACACGAACCATTCGCCGGCCTCCTTGTAGAACCCGGGGCTGTAGGCGTAGTACTCGGCGCTGTCGGCGTACTTGTGATGCCAGCCGGTGTTCACGATGACGATGTCGCCCGGACGGACGGGGGTCTTCTCCGCGGCCTTCTCCAGGTGCTCGGGCATGATCTTCTCCCACTTGCCCATCGGCACGTCGAGCACGACGCCGGTGCCGAAGAACGCGCTCAGCGGGATCTCGTCGAGCAGGGGCGTGCCCTCGATCACGTGGCCGGGAGCATCGATGTGCGTGCCCGAATGCATGACGGTGGTGATCTTCTGGGTGAGCACGCGGCTCTTCGCCATGCCGTGCAGGCGCTCGATCTTCACGTCCTCGAAGTACGGCCAGCACGGCTGGCCCAGGCCCCAGGAGTGGGAGAGCTCGACGAATTCAAGCTGGGATTCGGCATCTCCGAGCGGCCAGGTGTAGGTCATGACGTTCCTTTCGTTGCGGGTTGCGGTGAACGCGCCGCCAGTTGGGCGGAGACGTGTGCGGAAAGTCGTGCGGCGGCAGCCTCGCGCGAGCCTGCGGGCCAGTCGAGGAACCCGTGACCGGACTTCGCTCCCAGGCTGCCCTCGCTCACCAGTTCTTCGAGGAGCGGGCTGGGGTGCGGGTCGCGGTTGATGCTCGGCAGCACCTGCTCGTGGATTGCGAGAGTGAGATCGAGTCCGACGTAGTCGGCGTTCTCGATCGGGCCCATCTCGGCGAGGCGCAGGCCGATGGTGTTGCGGACGACAAGATCGACGGTCTCGGCATCGCAGACGCCGGACGCGACGAGGTCGATTGCCTCGCGCCAGAGCGCGTGCTGGAGCCTGTTGCCGACGAACCCGGCGACGTCCCTCTCGACGCGAACCGGCAACTTTCCAACCCTCGCAAGGAGTTCCATCGAGCGGTCCATGGCCTTGTCTGCTGTGCCGGCACCGCGGATGACCTCGACGATCGGGATGAGATCGGGCGGGTTCCAGAAGTGCATGCCCACCGTGAGCGAGGCATCGTCGAGATCGGCCGCGATGGCACTGATGGGAATCACCGAGGAGTTGGTGGCGAGGATCGCGGTCGGGTTCGCGGCGCGCAGGTCACTGAAGAGGGCCCGCTTGATGTCGAGGTTCTCGATGACGGCCTCGATGACGAGATCGACGGTCGCGACCGCGTTCGCGACCACCGGGTCTATCGTCACCAGATGGTCATTGCCCGGGCACATCGCCTGCGCATCCGCCAGCGCCGAGTCGAGCACAGCGGCGTTGGCGTCCGTCAGGGTTGCCGTGACTCCTGCGCGCGCCATGAGCCCGGCGATGCGACGACCCATCAGCCCGGCGCCGACAACGGCGACGGACTCGATCGGGTGATCGGCTTCGGTCAGCACGCGGTGTAGCCGCCATCGAGGTACAGGACCTGACCGGTCATGAAGGTCGAGGCGTCGCTCAGCAGGTACACGAGTGCGCCGACGAAATCCTCCGGCTCGGCGAACCGCTTGAGCGGGATGCGCGCGAACATCGCTTCGCGAGTCGCGCGCCCCTTCTCGTCATCGGCATACATCCACTCGGTGAGCTCGGAGCGGAAGACGGTCGGGGCCAGGACGTTGACGCGGATCTGAGACCCGCCCCACTCGGCCGCCAGGGTCTTGCCGAGCAGGTCGACCGCGGCCTTCGACGGGCAGTAGGCGGTGTAGCCGGCCGGATGGCCGAGCTTGCCGCGCGTGGACGACACCAGCACGAGCGACCCGCCCGCGCCCTGCTCGATGAGCACCCGGCCGGCCGCCTGGGCCATGAGCCAGGAGCCCTTGACGTTGGCATCCATGACCGACTCCCAGTCGGCGACGTCCATGTCGGTGATGAGGGCAACCTTGTTCATGCCCGATGCCACGAGCATGCCGTCGAGCCGTCCGAAGGCGGCGACCGCCACGTCAACGATGGCCTTGGCGTCCTCGGGGGTTTCCGGCCGGTAGGCGGCGATTGCGGCACCGGCGAGTTCCGGCAGTGCCGCAAGCTCCTCGAGGGCCGCGCGGTTGCCACCTGCAAGCGTGATGTTCGCACCTGCGGCCCCAAGGCCCATGGCAGCCTCGCGCCCCATCGATCCGGACGCACCGGTGATGATGATGGACTTGCCTTGGAGGCTGAAGCGCTCGATTGGGTTGACGTTGGCCATGGCCGGGACGATACGTCCCGCACTTCGACGCGTCAAGGACTTTTCCCATATTGCGGGAGGATTGTCCTACGTGCCGGGATTTTGTAGGCTGCGGCTGAGCACTGATGACTCAGCAGGCGCCGACCAGGCAGCTCGGGCCGGGGAGCTCGATCCAACGAGGAGATCGCATGGACAAGGTCGTAGCCAGTGCCCGCGAGGCGGTCGCCGATATCGGCACCGGGGCCTCCCTGGCGGTTGGCGGATTCGGGCTCTGCGGGATCCCCCAGACCCTCATCGACGCCA